>NZ_JBJHZX010000013.1:0-115904 GCF_045310515.1 Candidatus Clostridium eludens
CTTTATTATAAAAAAATAAGTGCAAATGTTAAATCACTAATGATGTGTTTAACAATTACACTTTTATGGTACTAAAACAGCCTCCTATGATAATATTATTCTATCATAGAAAACTGCATTTACAGACCTTCTTCATAGGCTCTTATCATAAAATAAATCAGAGCTCAGGATATTCTATATCTTTACGTTGGTCACTCTCTAACTCCCTTACAAGTACTATACTTTGAAATGTCACCATCATGTTATTATCAATTATTATAAATCCTACTCCCACTTTGGTAATGGTCTTATTATATATATATCCAAATTTCCCTTGTCCCCCTGTTTGTATTATTACTTTTTTACCAATAATAGAATTAAAGTAATCTTCCATCCTTTTTTCAACTGTACAATAGGCTCTCTTGTGTACTTGTTCTAAATTTTTATCATCAGAAGAAAGTTTCTCTGACTGTAAGCCAACTATGTTTTTTACGGGTATTACAATAATTTCCCCTGATTCATTACTAAGTTTAATTAAGATTTCATCTGAATGTACCAAATTTACTCCATTAAGTGTACTCATCTTATCATCTTTAACACATATGTCTAATTTCTCACCAACTAATTTATTTAATAGGTTTGACACTCCCCTATTACAAGTACTAAAACATTTACTGGAAGATAGTAAATTATATTTTCTTTTAACAGCTCCATCTATTTTTTTTATCTGTTTTTCTTCTTTATCGTCAGATTCTTTTTTGCTATCTTCTTTTTTATTATCAAGCTCTTTTTTGCTGTCTTCTTCTTTTTCATTATCAGGCTCTTTTTTGCTGTCTTCTTCTATTTTATTTTCAGGTTCTTTTGCGCTGTCCTCTTCCTTTTTATTTTCAGGTTCTTTTGCGCTGTCCTCTTCCTTTTTATTTTCAGGTTCTTTTTTGCTGTCTTCTTCCTTTTTATCTTCAGGTTCTTTACTTTTTTCTTCCTGCTTCTGACTTTTCACTTCTCCACTTACATTATCATCTGAAATCTTATTTGTTTCTTTTAACTTATCTTTATCTTTCTTTCCTAATAAAATTCCATCTTTTTCAAAGATATTTTTTTCTATAAATCTAATTAAATCCTTACTGTCAATGTATTGCCGTTCATGATACTCTTTATCATGTTCCAAATTCTTAGAATGCCTTCTATTATGTCTGTCTATTCTTTTCATATACTTAGGTATCATATATAAGGCCAACTGCATTAAATCATCTATATTATTTCCCGTTTTTTTCATTAAATACCTCCACAATTCTGAATATGGTACAATATTAGAATATGAAGTCTTTATCTTATAGTTACTAACAAATCCTTTAAACATAGTTAAGGATTATTCATCCGATCGCTACCATTGCTAACACCCCCATCTTCTACCAAAGTGGGGGATAAGCACTGCTACGCGCCTGGATAAGTTCTTCTAAGGTTCAGCTGGAGAAAGTCATCCCTTATAAGCAAACTCCATCTGAACCTAAGAATCACTTGATAGAATACATTTAAACATTTATTTCAGCCTCTTCTCCTAAAAATTCTTTATTTTCCTCAAGTAAAGGCCTTATACTGCATTCTATAAAATCTACTACCTGACCTGGTGCCCTTCCTATAAATTTTTTAGCATCTACAAGAGATGTTATTTCCTCTGGAGTCATCTTAAAGAAAGAATCTTTTGCAACTCTATCTAACAGGTCATTTTCCATTCCATGTTCCTTTACCTGTTTAGCTGCTTCCATAGAATGTACTCTGATTCTTTCATGAAGTTCCTGTCTGTCCCCGCCCCTTTTAACCGCTTCCATTATTATATTTTCTGTACACATGAAAGGAAGTTCACTGGCTACATGGGATTGAATTACATTTGGATACACTACCATATTTTCAGATACGTTCATATATAAATTTAATATTCCATCTAGTGCTAAAAATGCCTCCGGTATAGCTATTCTTTTATTGGCAGAATCATCTAAAGTCCTTTCAAACCACTGTGTGGCAGCAGTAATGGCTGGATTTAAGGTATTCACTATTACATACCTGGCAAGAGCTCCAATTCTCTCAGATCTCATAGGATTCCTTTTATAAGCCATAGCTGAGGATCCTATCTGATTTTTTTCAAAAGGTTCTTCCATTTCCTTCATGCTCTGCAATAGTCTTAAATCATTACTGAATTTATAAGCACTTTGAGCTATTTCTGAAAGAGTATTTAATATTATGGAATCTAACTTTCTTGTATATGTCTGGCCTGTAACCATGAATGCTTCCTTAAAATTCATTCTTTCAGTTACCATTTCATCTAATTTTTTCACTTTTTCTTCGTCCCCATTAAACAGTTCCATAAAACTAGCCTGAGTTCCAGTAGTTCCTTTTACTCCCCTGAACCTCATTTTATCTATTACAAACTCAATATTTTCAATATCTAGATATAAGTCCTGTATCCAAAGAGTTGCCCTTTTCCCCACTGTGGTAAGCTGTGCCGGCTGAAGATGAGTAAAACCAAGAGTAGGTAAATCTTTATATTTTAGTGCAAAATCAGCAAGATAATTTATAACATTTAATATTTTTCTTTTCAATATATAAAGTGCTTTTCTCATAATTATTAAATCCGTATTGTCTCCTACGTAACAACTTGTTGCCCCTAAATGTATTATTCCTTTTGCTTTAGGACACTGAAGTCCATAGGCATACACATGACTCATAACATCATGCCGAACTTCTTTTTCTCTTTTTTTGGCATCCTCATAATTTATATTTTCCATATTAGCTTTTAACTCATCTATTTGTTCAGAAGTTATATTAAGTCCCAATTCCTTTTCACATTCTGCAAGAGCCACCCAAAGTTTTCTCCATGTCTTAAACTTTACATCATCTGAAAATATGTAACTCATTTCTCTAGATGCATACCTTGTATTCAAAGGCGTGCTATATGTATCTCTCATGTAAAAATACCTCCAATATATATGTAATTAAATTTTTTCATTCACATTATAACACAATAGTTACACTATTGTGCGAAAATAAAGTATTTATAAAGTTCTATTTTACTAAATTATTAATATAATTTAACTAAGTAATTATTTAACAAAGGCAGGTGATTTTTTATTGGGTTAGGCAATTCATGCTTTCTCAATAGATGAAAAATATGTATAAATTTAGTATTATCGACAAAGTTTCTTTGATTCTAATTGTTGTAGGTGCATTAAATTGGGGACTTATAGGTTTATTTAATTTTAATATAATAGAAATTATATTTGGAGATCCAGTAAATCTGATAGGGAGGATATTATACATAATCATAGGGGTAGCAGGATTAAATATGATTATGCTATTTTTCAAGACCAAAAATAGCTGTAAATAAAATCAATTAAAACAGAAGACCTTTTCTATTAAGATCTTCTGTTTTTTCATCTAAATATATTACTCTTCTAGTGACTTTATCAATCTGACTACCTCTTCTATTGCTAGGGACTCATCGTCTCCACATGCAGTAATTTTTACAGTTGCTCCTCTAATTACTCCTAATGAAAGTACTCCAATTAAACTCTTTATATTAGCTTTTTTCCCTTTAAACTCTATATATAACTCAGATTTAAATGAGGAAGCCTTCTTAACTAAAAGAGTGGCCGGTCTTGCATGTAATCCTGTTGGACTTTTAACTACAACTTCTCTAGAAACCATATAATTCACCTCTATCTTTTTATATTATCTAAACTTGGACTTTTAATTCTTTTATTCTAGACTTAATATAAATCTCTCTATTCTATCTAATCCTTCTTTTATATTTTCCATGGAAGTAGCATAAGACAACCTTACATATCCATCTATTCCAAATCCCATTCCCGGTACTACCGCAACTTTTTCTTTTTCCAGAAGCTGCTGTGAAAAACTTAATGAGTTATTTATAATAGTACCCTCTATAGTCTTTCCAAAGAGCTTTGATATGTTTAACATTACATAAAAAGCACCCTGAGGATTTAGATATGAAACATCCTGTATTTTACTCATCCTATCTAGCATATAATCTCTTCTCTTTTTAAATTCATAAACCATATCTGTTATCTGGGACTCTTCCCCCTTTAAAGCTGCTACTGCAGCATATTGAGCTATTGAGTTAGGATTTCCAGTAGTATGACTTTGGATATTAGACATTAATTTAATTATACCTTTACTCCCTGCGGCATATCCTATTCTCCATCCCGTCATGGCATAAGTCTTAGAAACTCCATTTATAACAATAGTCCTATTATAAGCATCTTCAGATAAACTTGCTATACTAACATGCTTCATATTACCATATATTAATTTTTCATATATCTCATCTGATAAAATAAGAATATCCTTTTCCTTTGCAAAATCCGCTATTCTTTTAAGTTCCTCTTTTGAATAAATAGTACCTGTGGGGTTATTAGGATTATTTATTACAATCATTTTAGTATTCTCATTATATACTCTTTCTAAATCCTCTACAGTATACTTAAAGTCATTTTCTTCTTTTGTATCCACAAACACTGGCACTCCATCTGCAAGTTTCACTAATTCAGGATAGCTCACCCAGTATGGTACAGCTATAACAACTTCATCTCCAGGATTTAAAGTTGCTGCAAATACGTTTGCAAGACACTGTTTTGCCCCAGTAGATATTATAATTTGATCTACATCATAATCTAGGTTATTATCTTTTTTAAATTTTGTAATAATAGCTTGTTTGAACTCTACAATACCGGATGCAGGAGTATATTTTGTATATCCTTCTTTCATAGCACGTACTGCAGCCTGTTGAATATTTTCTGGCGTATTAAAATCCGGCTCTCCTGCCCCAAATCCTATTACATCAATTCCTTCCGACTTCATTTTTTTAGCTTTGGCAGTTATAGCCAGAGTTATAGATGGTTCAATTTTTTCAGCTTTTCTTGATAGTATCATTTTTATTCCTCCATTGCAATTTAAATTTAAATTATCTCAATTAATAGTATACAAATTTACACATTAAGGTACCCTAAAATAAATAAGAAGTGAAATGCACTAACATAATGGCTAAGATTTAAAAGTGCATTTTATTTTTTAACTTCTTGATACCAATATCACTCCTAATATTATAAAAGCTACCCCCAATATTCTTACAAAAGATATATTTTCTTTAAATATGAAATAAGAAAATATCATAGTTACTACATATCCTAAGCTCACCATTGGATAAGCATAGCTTAATTCCATTTTACTTAAAACTTTTATCCATAAGAGAAAACTTAATCCATAGGATATAATTCCAAGCATCACAGGAACACTCTTCAATATACTTAAAATGCTAGGCATTAAATATTTTATAGTAAAATTCAATTCTAAATTCCCAGCACCATATTTTACAAGCACTTGCCCTATTGCCCCTAAAAAAACTGATACAAGTATTAACGGAATCATAGGTCTATCTCCTAACTCTCTGAAATGAATGCTTTAAAAAAAAGTAAAAATAATAAATTATTATAAATATTTCTGGGAAAGAATACCTTCCTTGTCCTTCCGTTATAAAATATACAGAAGTAAACATAAAAAATACTACAGCCAAATATACGGGAAATTTATCCAATGCATATAACCTACCTTTAAACATACTAATAATCACTTTTAAAGAATATATTAAAATGTATAAAATAGCCGGTAAAAATACAACCACTCTTATGGCATTTGTAACCATGAATAAAATTTTATTCCAATAAGCACTCACTCCACTTTGGTGGGTACTATACCAAACATCATCCCCCCAAAAATATGTATTATATAATCTTTTGAATCCTAACTCTATAAATTGCAGAGGATGAGTTTTTATCCATTTTTTTGCTGCATCATTTAACATTTTATTTTGTTCTGTCTTATTGGATTGCTTATACTGATGGGTATTTACAATAGAATTTTCCACATTAGATGCGTCCATCCATCTTCCTGAATGATTTTGAGAATTATTATTTATATAAAGTACTATTCCTCCATTATTAGATACATAGGTAAATTGCCCCATCAATTTTGTATTTCTATATATCCAGGGTGAAATTACAATAATGCACATTATAAGTACAATTAAAGAATTCAATACCGCACTTAAAAATTTTTTATGTTTTATAATATCAACTAAAAATACAGCAAAGAAAAATATTACAAAAAACGGTTTTATAATTGTATTTAATCCTGTAAGTATTCCCATTAAGAAGTACCTATACTTTATATTTCCAAAATATAAATAAGTTATTATAAGAAGTACAGCTGTAAAAAGTAACTCTGTACCTAAAATGTTATTATAAAATATATTATTTGGAAATAACACAAACATTGTAAATATAATCTTTCTATCTATTTCCTTTAAGTTTACTTTAAACAAAATAGCTTTAAAACATAAATAATTTATAAAAGTTATAAGCAAATTAAATATTTTAGCTGTAAGCACACTGGCTCCAAAAAGCTTAAATATTCCCCCCAGCACTATAGGATATCCTACAGAAGTATAGGTATCTCCCCATAAACCACCATTTGCTATGTTTACTGCTAAACTGTAGTAGTAGTCAAAATCTGAAAAGGGCTTTGCATTTATAAAAATTACCCATAGTATAGATAAAACCATTCCAAGAATCATAATTATATTATAATAAGCATTATTTTTATTTATACTATATTCTTGTTCACGGTATCCTTTGTACCAAAAATTTTTAATTTCCATACTTAAATTAATGTCCTTTCTATAGTTTTAAGTATATTATAATTATAACAGCTATAATCCACAATAATATATTGACCAAAAAAGGTATATCCTTTTCAAACACATCTTCTGGTTTTCCCCCTATATTTTTTCTATCCATTAAATATTCATACCTAAATATACCATATAACACAAAAGGTATAGTAAATATCATTGTATTACTTTGTATAGAACTAAAAGTATATAGACAATAGGCCATTAATATAGATGGATTTACTATAGTGAGCATTTTATCAATATTTTCAGTAGAATACTTTGCAAGTATTGTCCTTGAAAAACTACTCTTATCTTTTAAAGTTATAAGCTCACTTTTTCTCTTATTCAAAGCTAAAAATAAAGATAAAAGCACTGTACATAAAAATAGCCATGGTGATACTCTTACCCCTGTGGCAATACTTCCACTTTCAACCCTAAGTACAAAACCAAAAGCAATAGTCATAACGTCTATTATAACTAAATTTTTAAGTTTAAAAGTATAGCATATATTTACTACAATATACAGTAAGATTATAAATAAAATTTTTATATCTAAAAAAACATATGTACAATATATTATTAAAATAAATAGTATTCCGTCTAAAGCAAAAGCTTTATTTTTAGACATACGTCCACTAGGAAGAGGTCTATTCTTTTTATCAGGATGGCACCTATCTTTTTCAATATCAGCTATATCATTTAATATATAAATTGTAGAAGATGCAATACAAAATAAAATATAAGTTAATAAATTATTTTTTAATAATTCTAATTTAAAAAAATTCCCCGAAAACATAATTGCTGCAAATACAAAAAAATTCTTAATCCACTGTTTAGGTCTCATTAATTCAATTGCTGCTATCATAAATTTCCCTCCAGTATACATACACCATATTACTTAGCTGTACATCTTTTTACATTTTATCACAGTATATGATATAGTCAACACAACATTTACAGAGTATTAATTCATAATTTAAAACTATGTATAAAACTTTCTATTTTAAACTACTATTTGAATACGGTATAGGACAATTAAAATATCAATAAGGACTTGAGATAAATCACAAGCCCTTTAATAAACACTAATTATTATCTTGGTTGCACTATTAATTTAATAGCAGTTCTCTCTTCCCCATCTATTTCAATGTCCGTGAATGCCGGAATACATATTAAATCGATTCCACTAGGTGCTACAAACCCCCTAGCAATCGCTACAGCCTTAATAGCTTGATTTAATGCTCCTGCCCCTATAGCTTGTATCTCCGCTGCACCTCTCTCCCTTAAAACTCCTGCTAACGCTCCTGCCACTGAATTTGGACTTGATTTTGCTGAAACCTTTAATACCTCCATAATAAACCTCCTATTAATATTATATTAACTTTATTTGTTATTAATACTACTTACTATATACTATTCTACATAAAATCAAAAATTCCTTTTAGGTTTTGGCTTTACAAAACCTAAAAGGAATACTTTTCTATGTTATATTAATTTATTACTTACACTACTTAATTTATTTTGCATATTCAATTGCACGAGTTTCTCTAATAACATTCACCTTAATTTGGCCAGGATACTCTAGTTCTTCTTCAATTTTCTTTACTATGTTCCTTGCCATCTCAAGGGCTCCTGCATCGTCAATATCTTCTGGTTTAACCATAATTCTAAGTTCTCTTCCCGCTTGAATGGCATATGACTTTTCTACGCCTTCACATGTATTTGCTATTTTCTCTAATTTTTCCAAACGTTTAATATAAGCTTCTAATGTTTCCCTTCTAGCTCCAGGCCTTGCAGCGGAAATAGCATCTGCTGCCTGAACAAGTACATCTTCTAAAGATCGGAATTCTAGATCTCCATGGTGAGCACCAATAGCGTTTACAACTATTGGTGATTCTCTGTACTTTTTAGCAATTTCTGCCCCTATAATAGCATGTGGTCCTTCAACTTCATGATCTACAGCCTTACCTATATCATGAAGTAATCCTGCTCTTTTTGCTATAGTTGGCTCTATTCCAATCTCTGAGGCCATGAGTCCAGCTAGGTACGCAACTTCTATAGAGTGTTTTAAGACATTTTGACCATAACTAGTTCTATATTTCAATCTTCCTAATAATTTTATTAATTCCATATGAAGACCATGTACACCAGTTTCAAAAGTTGCTTGTTCTCCTTCCTCTTTAATGTCATTTTCCAATTCCTTTTCAGCCTTTTCAACCATTTCTTCAATCCTTGCCGGATGTATTCTTCCATCAATTATAAGCTTTTCTAGTGCTATTCTAGCAACTTCTCTCCTTATAGGATCAAAACCTGATAATATTACAGCTTCAGGTGTATCGTCTATTATTAAGTCTACACCTGTCAAAGTCTCAAGGGTTCTTATATTTCTACCTTCCCTACCTATTATTCTTCCCTTCATTTCATCATTAGGGAGTGTTACAACATGCACTGTAGTTTCTGCTACATGATCTGCTGCACACCTTTGAATTGCACAGGTTATAATCTCTCTTGCTTTTTTATCAGCTTCCTCTTTTGCTTTTGTTTCAACTTCTTTAATCATCATAGCAGATTCATGCTTTATTTCTTTACTAACTTCTTGCAATAAGATATCCTTAGCCTCTTCAGAATTCAAGCCCGATAGCCTTTCAAGTTCTCCTCTTTGCTTCTGATATAATTCTTCTACTTTTACCTGTAACTTATCAATCTCTTGCTGCTTTTTATCTAAGCTACTTTCTCTTCTTTCAAGGATATCGCTCTTTTTATCTAATAACTCTTCTCTTTGCAATACTCTTTTTTCTAATCTTTGAATCTCAATTCTTCTATCCCTAGATTCTTTTTCTAAATCGTTTCTTAACTTATGAACTTCTTCTTTAGCTTCTAGTATAGCTTCTTTTTTTTGGGATTCAGCTTCTCGTTTCGCTTCTTCCTTCAATCTATTAGACTCATTAAGAGCCTGTGATTTTATAGCTGCTACTTTATTTTTCACTATATTAAAATAAATTAATGTGGCAACAGCTACTAGTATACCAGCAATAATCTCATATATTATTTTGGAATCCACATGAACACCTCCTTTGCTCTTATGATGCAAATCTATATTTTCGTTAAATATGCAAGCATAGAAAAGGTGTCATATTATTCAATTGGCAATTCCTAAATACATGATAAACCAGAATTTGTATTAATTTTATATTATATTTTAATTATTGTCAAGTTATATGATTTTATTCAATATACCGATAATGACCTACTATTTTTTTATTTAACTCGTAAAAATTATTCTCTGAAAATAAGTGATAACCCAAAAACACTAATATTATTTTATACATAATTATAGAGCAAATCAATTTCATAATTCAGCTACAATAGATTTCTACTAAAAAACATTATACAAAGTACACTGGTACACTGACTGATCATTTTAAAATATCACTTTATTTTGACAAATTTTTATGTTCCTGATTTTTCTCTTCGTCTTTACTATTTTTTCGGCCTTCATCTTTACTATGCGGCAAATCATTTTTTGCCAGAGGAAGTTTGTACTTTTCCCTTATTTTATTTTCAATTTCAAATAATATATCTGAATTTTCTCTTAAAAATTGTTTTGCATTTTCTCTCCCTTGTCCAAGTCTTATTTCTTTATATGAAAACCATGCACCACTTTTTTGCACAAATTCTTCTCTAACTCCCACATCCAGCACATTTCCTTCTCTTGAAATACCCTGATTATACATTATATCAAATTCAGCCTGTTTAAAAGGAGGTGCTACTTTATTCTTAATAACTTTCACTTTTGTTCTATTTCCTACCATAGCATCTCCCTGTTTTATAGAATCTACTCTTCTCACATCCAGTCTAACAGAAGAATAAAATTTTAGTGCCCTTCCACCAGGTGTAACTTCAGGGTTTCCAAACATAACTCCTACTTTTTCTCTTAATTGATTTACAAATATAGTAACGCATTTTGATTTATTTATGGAGGATGTAAGTTTTCTAAGAGCCTGAGACATAAGTCTGGCCTGAAGTCCCACATGAGAATCTCCCATTTCTCCCTCTATTTCAGCCTTTGGTACTAATGCTGCTACTGAATCCACTACCAGCACATCTATGGCGTTAGATCTAACCAGTGCCTCTGCTATTTCAAGTGCCTGCTCTCCATTATCCGGCTGGGATACAATTAAATTTTCTATATCTACTCCTAAATTTTTTGCATAGGAGGGATCAAGTGAGTGTTCAGCATCTATAAAAGCTGCTGCCCCACCGCTTTTTTGGGCTTCCGCAATTATATGAAGCGCCACTGTTGTTTTACCTGAGGATTCCGGACCAAATATTTCTATTACCCTTCCTCTCGGTACCCCACCAATACCAAGTGCTATATCTAAATCAAGGCAGCCTGTTGAAACAGCATCTATATTCAAGGTGCTATTTTCTCCAAGTTTCATTACTGCACCCTTTCCGAATTGTTTTTCTATTTGTAACATAGCAGATTCTATAGCCTGTAATTTTTCATTATTTATAGTTCCCAAAAAAAACACTTCCTTTCTTGTGCGAACGTATGTTCTATATAAATTATATATCATATTATTTATATAGTCAACAATTTCACCTAAATTATATTTTAATTATAAACCTATAGGTATTTTTTTAATCAATTTAGCATACTATTATTTATCTGTATTTAATGCATCTTTGTTTTTCAGAAAATAATCTATGCCAGAAATTAAAGTGATTACTATTGCTAAAACCATGGCAATATCCGTAATCCAATTCAAAACTTTATGAGGATGATTTATCAAATTTCCTATAAATCTTAAAGATACATGATTATAGTTCAAATTTACAAGTGCAAGTATTATAGCAACTATCTGGGTTACAGTCTTAGCTTTACCCCATGGACTTGCAGCTATTACAATACCTTCTGATGCTGCCACTGTCCTAAGACCTGTTACTGCAAATTCCCTAGCTATTATTATCATTGCAACCCAGGTGGGTATTATGTGATATTCCACCAAAGATATAAGTGCTGCAGTAACTAAAAGCTTATCTGCTAGTGGATCCATGAATTTACCAAAACGAGTTATTTGATTTCTACTTCTAGCTATATACCCATCTAATTTATCGGTTATAGATGCCAATATAAAAATAACTATTGCGATAACCTTTCCATAAGGCATACCCTCTAAAGTTATAAAAATCAAAAAAAACGGAATTAACAAAATTCTAAGTATTGTAAGTCTATTTGCCAAATTCATCACATACAACTCCTACTAAATCATATTCAAGACTATCTATAATTTTTACATTAATCATAATACCTATTTGCAGCTCTTTTTCACTTTTTATGTATATAACACCATCTATATCCGGAGCCATTGTATAGTTTCTTCCATACCATAAATTGTCTTTTTTGCCCTCCACAAGTACATTATAAACACTTCCGATCTTTTCCTTTTGTATTGATTGGGCAATCTGTTTCTGAAGGAGCATTAGCTCCCCTTCCCTTGCAGTTTTTAATTCTTCTGGAATTTGATTTTTCATTTCGCAAGCTATAGTTCCCTCTTCCTGAGAATACTTAAATACTCCCAGGTTATCAAATCTAACATTTTCTACAAAATCCTTTAATTCTTTAAAATCTGTTTCAGTTTCCCCTGGAAATCCAACTATTATAGTAGTTCTAATTGTTATATCTTTTACCTTTTTTCTAAGTTCATTTATATTTCTTAATATATCTTTCTTTCTGCCTCTTCTCCCCATAAGCTTTAATATGTTATTGCTTATATGCTGGAGAGGTATATCTATATAATTACATATTTTGTCGTTTACAGCTATTTCATCTATAATACTATCTGTTATTTCCTCTGGATAACAGTAAAGTAATCTAATCCATTCTATTCCTTCTATTTCAGATATACTCCTCATAAGTTCAGGAAGCATTTTTTTATTATATAAATCTAACCCATACCTTGTGGTATCCTGGGCAATAAGTATTACTTCTTTAACCCCTTGAAGGGCCAATTGAGTACATTCTTGCAATATACTTTCCATACTTCTGCTCCTATACTTTCCTCTTATTTTAGGAATTATACAATAAGTACAACAATTATCACACCCTTCTGCAATCCTTAAATAAGCAGTATGAGACCTTGTGGTAAGTATTCTTTCACCCTCATTTATATTAAAATCACTATAACCACAACTATAAATTTTATTCTGTTTGTTTTCAATAAACCCTTTTATATTTTCTTTTAATTTATGATAATCATTTACTCCAAGCATTATATCTATTTCTGGTAAAAGTTCCATAAGCTCTCTACCATATCTCTGTGCAAGACATCCTGTTACTACAATAGCTTTACAATTAAATTTTTCCTTATACCGTGACATTTCAAGTATAGTATCTATGGATTCCTGCTTAGCAGACTCTATAAAGCCACAGGTGTTTATAATTATAACATCGGCTGATTCAGGATTTGCAACTATTTTATATTCTGACTTTATATTGCCTAGTATTATCTCAGAATCTACCCTATTTTTATCACAGCCTAAACTTATTAGCCCAACCTTTAATTTATTCACTAAGTCTCCTCCTGTTTAGTTATTTAAAAATAAAAATACTTCATTTTAATATACAACTTATATAAAAACTTTTCAACTTTAATACTCCATATACTTCTTTAAAGTTGGTCTTTTCTATCAATTAAAATCTGCCGTGGTTTAGTCCCATCCTTTTTTGATATTATTTTTCTACCTTCCATTTCTTCTATTATTCTAGCTGCCCTATTATATCCTATTCTAAGCCGTCTTTGAAGTAACGAGGTAGATACTTGTCCCTCATTTAAGACAATTTCAATGGCTCTGTCTAAAAACTCATCATAATTATTGCTAACATTAGAATTAATTCCCGTATCTATTTGTTCTATTATCTTATCCTCATATTGAGGTTCACCTTCATTATTTTTTATATAATATACTACTTTTTCAACTTCTGTCTCTGATATAAAAGCTCCCTGTATTCTAACCGGTTTTGACGTACCTACAGGATAAAATAGCATATCCCCTTTTCCAAGTAACCGTTCTGCTCCACTACTATCTAATATGGTTCTAGAGTCAATTTGGCTGGATACTGCGAAAGATATTCTTGAAGGTATATTTGCTTTAATCACCCCTGTAATTACATCTACAGAAGGTCTCTGAGTTGCTATAACCAGATGCATTCCTGCCGCTCTTGCCATTTGTGCAAGACGCCCTATATAGTCTTCAACTTCATTTGGACACACCATCATTAAATCTGAAAGCTCGTCAATTATTATAACCACAAAAGGAAGCTTTCCTTCTAGTATACCTCTTTCAAATAAATCATTATATCCTTCTATATTTCTAACTCCACTTTCTGCAAATAATTTATACCTCCTGTTCATTTCCTGTACAGCCCAATTCAAAGCTCCTGCAGCTTTTTTAGGATCTATAACTACAGGTATTAACAAGTGTGGGATTCCATTGTATACACTAAGTTCAACCACTTTGGGATCTATCATTAAAAGTCTAACATCTTCAGGCGCATATTTATAAAGCAAACTTACTATAAGACTATTTATACATACACTTTTACCGGAACCCGTTGCCCCTGCAATAAGCATATGAGGCATTTCTGTAAGATCGGACACTATACAGTTTCCACCTATATCCTTACCTAGGCAATAAGCTAATCTATTCTTAGAATTTTTAAATTCTTCCGATTCAACAACTTCCCGTAAATAAACAGACGTAAGTTCCTTATTTGGAACTTCTATTCCAATGACAGATTTTCCAGGTATGGGAGCTTCTATTCTAACCGCAGAAGCAGCAAGGCCAAGGGCAATATCATCAGATAGATTTACAATTTTACTTACCTTAATTCCAGAACCTGGTTGAAGCTCAAATCTAGTTACAGAAGGCCCTCTACTAACCTGAAGTATTTTTACATCCACTCCAAAACTTGCAAGAGTCTCTTCTAACTTACTGGCACTGTTTATTAATTCTTTCTTATCCTGTTTATTTAATTTCAGCTGCACATTTTGATTTAACAAATCCAAGGGCGGAAAACTATATAGAAAAACTGAATTTTTTCCGCTTTGTATCATTTTTTCTTCAAGTTCTGTATTTATGGGGTCTAACTTTTTATCATAAGCAATATGTTCTGTATCTTCTATGGGACATTTTAAATTCTCATTGCTTTCTACCCCATCATTTGATTCGTCTTTTTTATCCACATTTCCTGACTTCATAAAATCCAATATTTTAATTTTACTTAGCCCTCTAATAAAATCTTTATTTTTTACTTCGCTATTTTCGTCATTATCTTCCTTTAAAGATTTTTGCTGTATTTTATTACTTTCTCCTCTATTCTTTCTTATTAATGATTTTCTTAACTCGTTTAGTATATCATAAATAGTAAATTTACTCATTATTATAAAAGATATTACATAGAGAGAGAAAAAAATGACGTAACACCCAATACTTCCAAATAAGCGAAACAAAGGTATATCTATCAAAACTCCTATTATGCCCCCATGAAATATATTGTTAGAATTGTACAATCTCTTTATGGCCAAAAACAAATTATATTCCATGTAATAATTAGACATTGCTATCATATGTATAATCAAAAGGGTGTCTACTGTAAAAAGTAAAATACCATAAAACTTATTATTAAAAGTTATCTTATTCCTTTTTATAATAAAACAAATTCCAATAAATATTATCAATATAGGAAATATAAAGGCTCCTATCCCAAATACTACTATTAAAATTTTCTTTATTAGTTTTCCGACTATACCAGAAGAAGATGGTGAAAATACACTTATTATCATGAGTATTCCCAATGTAGTTAACAATATACCTTTTATATCTTCATCTAATGAATATTTTTTTTTTTGTTTAATTCTAGACATATATTATCACCTCCAGTATATTATTAAATATATCCTATATAAAAAATATTCTACACTATGTTTATTTTTCCTCTAATATTTCTTAAAAGATAATTTACTTGTCCTAATATTACTCTCGAATAAGAGCTAAGGCACATAATTAAATTACCATAGGATTTACCCTATGGTGAAATTTAATATCCATATTATTTTTCTATCATAGTATTTAACTTCTTAATAGCGTCACTTATTCCCCCGACTTTATCAATTAGTCCCTGTTCTACAGCCTGTTTTCCAATTAATATGGTTCCCATGTCATTTAACAAATCATCCGATTGAAGCATTAATTCACTTAACTTTTCTCTAGTTATTCTAGATGTCCTTACTATAAATTCATTTATCCTTTCCTGCATTTTATTAAAATATTCAAAGGTTTGAGGCACCCCAATAATTAGTCCGTTCATTCTTATTGGATGTACAATCATAGTAGCTGTAGGAGATATAAAAGAATAATCCGAAGCTGTAGCAAGAGGAACTCCTATAGAGTGGCCTCCCCCTATAACTAAAGAGACTGTAGGTTTACTCAAACTCCTTATCATCTCCGCTATAGCAAGACCCGCTTCTACATCTCCCCCTATAGTATTCAAAACTACCAGTACTCCTTCAACCCTAGAATCATTTTCAATGGCAATTAAATTAGGTATTACATGTTCATATTTAGTTGCCTTAGTTTCAGGTGGAAGGGTTACATGACCCTCTATTTGGCCTATTATAGGAAGTATTTGAATCTTATTATTTCCCTCTGCCAGATTGGTGACACCTAGTTCTTTTACATTTTCCAATTTATCATTGGAATGTTTATCATTTATTTCATTATTCATCCTTTGCGGCATTTTAATCTCCTCCTTAAACAAACTTATCTTATGCATTTGTGGAGATTGATATACCTTTTACTTTACATCTAATAAAAATTCTTTATGAAGTGCATTTATTGCCCTTATTGTTTCACTGCCTTTGACAAGACACCATATTGTGGTATGTGAATCTGCTGTCTGTAATACTTCTATATCCTCTTTATATAATGTTTTCAATATTCTAGCCATAACTCCAGGTATACCTCTCATGCCATTTCCTATAAGAGATATTTTACTGCAATTTTCTATTAACGAGTATTCAAGATTTAGATCTTTTATTATTATCTTCAATTTTTCTATATCTTTATTATCTATAGTAAAAATCTGATTGTCAGGGAATACATTTATCAAATCTATACTTATTTCATTATTTGCCAGTTCATCAAATAAGGCATTATATGCATTTTTACTTTTATTATATTTTACCGTAACTTGAACTCTGTTATCCATAGATGTTATGCCATTTACTATTTTGCTTGAGTCCTCTGTAACCGAATTAGTTATTACTGTACCTTTACATTCGTTTAAAGTATTTTTTACAATTAAAGGTATATTACCACTCATAGCTATCTTTACAGCCCTTGGATGTATTACTTTTGCCCCTTGATCTGCAAATTGGAAAACCTCATTATAACTTATTTTTTCGATTAAATATGCTTCTGATACTATTCCGGGATCTGCAGTCATTATGCCATCCACATCTGTATATATTTCTATGGACTCAGAATTCAATGCAACACCTAAAATTGCTGCAGTAACATCGCTGCCACCTCTGCCTAAGGTAGTTGTATATCCACTTTCACTTATTCCTTGAAATCCTGCAATTATGGGAATTTTGCCTTCATTAAGTAGACCTAACAATCTTTCTTTTTCTACCTTTAAAATAGAAGCATTATTATAATTATTATCAGTAATTATCCCTGCTTGTCCCCCACTTAAGGGTACAACTTTTAGGTTGTACTTTGAAAGTTCATCTGCTAAAATCACAGTACTTATAATTTCACCACAACTCATAAGCAAATCTACTCCTAAAGGATTTTTAATTTTGAAATCCTCCTTTATTAGAGAAAGCAGTGTATCCGTAGCATAAGGTTCCCCTTTTCTTCCCATAGCGGATACTACTACAACTGGAAGAAATCCTTTATCCTTTGCTTTTAATATTTTATTTACTACCTGCTCTCTTCTCTCATGGGTAGAAACAGAAGTCCCTCCAAATTTCTGAATTATTATTCTCATTTTAATCCTCCACTACATATTTCAGTACAAATTCATAATATATAAATTTCTAAAAAATATGTTTTAAATTACTTCTTAATAATATACAATATGCTAATGGCTTATAATATGTTATTAAAGTATACCATTAACGCAGTTTTTTAAGTGATTTTTCATCTACATCTATTATAATAGTTTTAGTACCTATTTTTTTTACATATTCCCAAGGTACTTCTATAAATTCACTTTTACCAAAAAGACTAAATCTTGATTTACCATCACTTAAAATAAGCATTCTTAAGTTTCCTGAAGAATCCATTATTATGTCATTATTACCCAGAAAATTAAACTTATTGCCATCATTTACATTTATAATTTCATATCTTTCCATTTCACTATAAAACTTTATATTTTCATCCATATTGATATCTCCTCCACTCTATCTGTTATACTAATATTATGAGTAATATATTCTACTTATTACAGAGTTTAGATATCAATAAATTTACCATACTATATTTAACAAAGCTTTTAAATCAAAGTGCTCTTTGATCTTGGAAATGAAATTGTATCTTTTTCAAATAAATTTTCCATGAGAGATATATCTATTTCTTTTCCTACAAAAGAAGAATTTACTATACTTGTATAAAATGTATTTTTCATTATTCTTTCAAGATTTTCTCCATCTATTTTATCTACTTTATCTATAATATCTGATGGAATATTTAATTTATTTAAAAGCAAAAGTGATTTCCCGTTATTAAACATCCTACTGCTAATACTCTCAAGTCCTAATATATAATTACCTTTTAGCTGTTCTTTGGCTTTTTTTAATTTGTCTTTTGTTATAGCTGTTGTTGAAAATTTCAACATTTCATCTTTTATTCTACATATTACATCATAAGCATATTTCACATTCAATCCTGCATAAACGATTACTGCCCCCACATTGTTAAAAGAAGTTATATAGGAGTAAATTGAATAACAAAGTCCTCTTTCCTCCCTTATTTTTTGAAACAATATAGAGGAAGCTCCTCCTCCATACATGTTGTTTAGGAGCAAAAGAGAGTAAAGATCCTCATTGCCACTTTCAATTCCCGGTATGCCTAAACTAAGATGCAGCTGTTCTATATTTTTCTTTTTAAAAAAATGATTGTTTAAAAACCCCGGTTTAGAGTAATTAGTTACTTTTTTATTTAGTGTATTCCATGTACCAAAATATTTTTCTACTAATCTTTCAACTTTATTTAAGTTTACATTTCCCGCTATAGAAATTACAGAATTTTCCGGTATATAATAGGAGGATATATACTCTATTAAATCTTCACGTGTAAAGGATTTTACAGTATCTATGATTCCTAATATTGGAAGAGATATAGAATCTTCTCCCCACATAGCTTTACTATGGAGATCAGAAAGTACGTCTTCCGGGGAATCTTCACTCATATTTATTTCTTCAGCTATAACTCCTTTTTCTTTTTCGATATCTTCTGGTAAAAATTTACTGTTAAATAACATATCTGATATAACATCTATGGCCAGTTCCAGATGTGAATCTAGTGCTTTTATATAAAAGCATGTGGCCTCCTTACCAGTAAATGCATTTATCTGGCCTCCTACATCTTCTATACATTCTGCTATTTGAAGGGCACTTCTATGAGTAGTTCCCTTAAAAAACATATGTTCAATGAAATGAGAAATTCCATTGTTTTGTTCATTTTCATTTCTTGAACCATTTTTTACCCATAGCCCTACACTTATAGAGTTCACATACTCTATATTTTCTACAACTACCTTAAGACCGTTATCCAATTTAAACACATTATACAATAGAAAGTCACCCCTTTCATATTAATAATTCCTAAATTTTAAAAATAGTTTAATCTAAAAAATAAAAAGGCACCTACGCCCTTCTATTTTGTCACCTTTTTTTGTATGTCCTTCTCATTTAAATCCTTTTTCTCTGAATCTTTTATAGCGTCTTTTCTTGAAAGGTTTATCCTACCCTGACTGTCTATTTCAATTACCTTAACTAATATTTCATCTCCTACAGAAACTATATCTTCTACTTTGTTGACTCTGGTAAAATCTAGTTTTGATATATGAACTAGGCCTTCTTTTCCTTGGTGTATTTCCACAAAAGCTCCGAAATTAGTTATTTTGGTAACCTTACCTAAATATATTTCTCCCACTACTATTTCTCTAGTAAGATCATCTATTATTTTTAGTGCTCTTTTAGCACTTTCGCTATCTTCCGACATAACAAATATCTTGCCATCTTCTTTTATATCTATTTTAACTCCGGTTTCTGCTATTATTTTATTAATAACCTTTCCACCTGCTCCTATTACATCCCTTATCTTTTCAGGTGCTATGGACATAATATAAGTCTTAGGTGCATACTTTGACACCTCGGTTCTAGGTACTGGAATACACTGACGCATTTTTTCTAATATATATAGCCTTGCTGCCCTTGCTTTCTCAAGAGTTTCTTTTATACACTTATTGGATAGTCCATGAATTTTTGTATCAAATTGAATAGCTGTAATACCTTTTTCAGTTCCACCTACTTTAAAGTCCATATCTCCAAAGAAATCCTCCAAACCTTGTATATCCGTCAATATTTCTTCTTGAGACAAGTCTTCGTTAGTTACGAGTCCCATAGCTATTCCAGCAGCAGGCCTTTTTATTGGGACACCTGCATCTAAAAGAGCTAATGTACTTCCGCATATACTAGCTTGAGATGTAGAACCATTAGAACTTAAAACTTCTGATACAAGTCGTATAGTATACGGAAATTCGTCTTCTATAGGTATAAGTGGTTCCAGTGCTTTTTCCGCTAATGCGCCATGGCCTATTTCCCTTCTTCCCGGTCCTCTTAAAGGTCTTACTTCTCCTGTACTATAAGATGGGAAGTTATAGTGATGCATATATCTTTTAGACTCTTCAAGACCCACTCCGTCAAGTATCTGTACATCACCTAAAGATCCTAGTGTAACAGCAGTCATTACCTGGGTCAATCCTCTAGTAAATAACCCTGTACCATGAACTCTTGGAAGAAATCCTACCTCACAATTTATAGGCCTCACTTCATCGAATCCTCTACCATCTATCCTTCTGTGTTCCCTTAAAAGCATATTTCTCACTATTTCCTTCTTTGTTCTATATACCACATCTGAAATATCGCTTCCATTATCGGGATACTTTTCAGAAAATTGTTCCCCAAGCTTTTCATCAATTTCTTTTAGCACTGTATTTCTCTCATCTCTATCTACTATATACATGGCATCTCTTATCATATCGAAAGCAAATTCTTTTACTTCATTTTCTAAATCCTCATCTACTTTATAAAGCTTAGATTCATCTTTTTTCTTTCCATATTCCTTCATGGCCTCTTCTTGAAACAAGGCTATTTTTTTACATTCCTCAAAGCCAAAAATTATAGCATTATACATAATATCTTCTGGTATTTCTTCGCCTCCGGCTTCTACCATCATGACCTTTTCTTTAGTGGCACATACTGTAAGATTTAAAGTGCTTTTTTCTCTATTCTCTAAGTTGGGATTTATTATAAAATTTCCATCCACTAGACCTACAGATACAGCCGCCACCGGAGTTGTAAAGGGAATACTTGACATGCATAAGGCTAAAGATGCTCCATTTATAGCCAATATATCAGGTGAATTGTCCTGATCTACTGATAATACAGTACACACTACCTGAACATCATTTCTATATCCCTTGGGAAACAATGGCCTAAGCGGTCTATCTATTGCTCTTGCATGCAATACTGCTTTTTCAGAAGGCTTACCTTCTCTTTTTATAAATCCTCCTGGAATCTTTCCTACAGAATATAATCTTTCTTCATATTCTATGCTTAAAGGGAAAAAATCTATTCCTTCTCTTGGCCTATCTGAAGCATTTGCATTGATTAAAACTACTGTATCTCCATAACTTATAAGCATGCCGCAATTAGACAACATACCTACTTTTTTACAATCAACCTTTAAGGTTCTTCCTGCAATAGTAGTTTGAATAACTTCTTGCATTAAAAATTTACCTCCTCTCAATGAATTACAATTTTTTAAAATAATAGAGCGGTAAAAGCCGCTCCAAAAATTATTTCCTTAATTTTAATGCCTTAATAATAGCACGGTATCTTTCAATATCTTGCTTAATTAAATAGTTGAGAAGTCCTCTTCTTTTACCAACCATCATTAAAAGACCTCTTCTTGAATGGTGGTCTTTCTTATGAATCTTTAAATGCTCATTTAAATGATTAATTCTTGTGGTAAGCAATGCTATTTGAACTTCCGGAGATCCTGTATCTCCTTCATGTCTTGCATATTTTTCCATTATTTCTTGTTTAACTGCCTTTTCCATTGTGTTACACCTCCAATTGTTATTCCCCTTTATCCCAAGAATATCGTCGGCAAATCGAAATTCTTAGCATAAGGATCACGCCTGTAATTATAACAAATAAAGTGGTTATTGTAAATTAATTTTTAAAATTAATTTGTAATTTTTTCTTACTTGCATATATCTTGTCTTTTTTTAGCTGATGTGCCAATTCTGATAAACTATTAAACTTTAACTCGTCTCTAATTCTTTCAATAAAGTGTATCTTTGCATTTTTACCATATACATCTTCATTAAAATTTAATATATGGGTTTCAATACCGAGTTTATTATCACATGTAGTGGGATTGTAACCTACATTTGTTATGCCCTTAAATATATTATTGTCGAGTTGTACCATAGTATAGTATACTCCACCTTTTGGTACTACAAACTTCTTGTCATAGTCCAAATTTATTGTGGGGAAACCTAGCTTTCTACCCAAATGCTTTCCATGTATTACTTTTCCCTGTATTACAAAAGGTCTTGTTAAAAGCCTATTAACTTTTTTCATATCACCTTCATCTGATATAACTGTCCTTATAATTGAACTGCTAACTACTTGCCCTTTATATTTTATGGAATCTATTATATTCAGAGAAAATTTATAATTTTTACTCATCTTCTTTAATAAACTCACATCGCCTAAATTTTTATATCCAAATCTATAATTAAATCCAACTACAATGCCTTCAGCTCTGTAATTATTTAGAAGATGAATTATAAAGTCCTCAGGATATATTTTCATAAATTCTCCATTAAAGTTTGCCATATTTATTATATCCAATCCTACATTTCTTAATACATTTACTTTAGATTCATTATCCATTAAAATTTTAGGTGCTAAATCTGGATTTATAGTACTGAGGGGATGATTTTTAAATGTAAATACCATACTCTTTGCACCATTATTTTTGGCAAGCTTAATAGTCTTATTTATAAGACTCATATGTCCCAAATGAAGCCCATCAAAACTTCCTAAAGCAATATATGTATTCTTCATAAAATGCTTTTTAAAATTATCTTCCATCACTATCATATTCAACTACCTCAAATAAACAATTTTACCATTCTAAATTGAAAATCTTTATTCATTCCCATACCTACAAACTTATTGTTTTGTATATAAACTCTATATAACTGATCCGTCATTATTTTATTCAAAAATTCTTCATCTTTTATACTCATTCCATTTAATATCTTTTTTATATATTTGTCTTCTATTATAACTTCAGGATACCTGTTAAGAGCCTTGTCTATAGGTATGATGTTCTGTAATATATTTTCATCATTTAAATCTTCAAGCTTAATGGCATCTTTGATGTTAAAATTACCTGTAGATATTCTCTTTAAATTCCACATGGTACCGCCACAATTCAATTTGTTTCCTATATCATGGCATAGGCTCCTAATATAAGTACCTTTTGAACAAGTTACTTCAAATAATACATATGGTAATTCTATATTCGCAATATCTATAGAATATATTGTTATTTTTCTTTTCTTTCTCTCTATCTCTATGCCTTGCCTTGCCAGGTCATAAAGCTTTTTGCCATTCACTTTTAGAGCAGAATACATAGGCGGTATTTGTTCTATTTGTCCCTGAAAACTTAAAATTCCATCAACTACATTTTTCTCTTCTAAATCAACACTTCTGGTATTTACTATACTACCTTCTCTATCATAAGTTTCTGTAGTAATCCCAAGTTTTAGCTCAGCCAAATATACTTTTTTACTTTCAACTATATAATCTGCAAATTTTGTAGCTCTGCCTACACAAACCGGAAGTACTCCTGAGGCAATAGGATCAAGGGTACCTGTATGACCTACTTTTTTATTTTTCAATATAGATTTTACCTTTCTAACTACATTAAATGAAGTCATACCCTCAGGCTTATTTATGTTTAAAATCCCATCCATCATAAAAACTCTTTTTCAACTTCCTTTAATACCATATCTCTTACCTCTATTATAGATTTATCTAAAACAGTGAGTCCACTAGCCCTTAAATGTCCTCCGCCGTTAAAAACCTCTGCTATTTTTCTCACATCCACCTTTGACTTAGATCTAAGACTTACTTTTACTCCCTTTTCTACTTCCTTTAATAGAATTCCAACTTCTACAGTATCTATTTTCATGCCCATATCAATAATATCTGAAGTATCTATATCTTTTGTTATTCCTACCTCTAAAAGCATATGTTTTGTAATTTCTATAACACAAATTTTATCCCCAGCCAATTCCATAGCTTCCATTGCTTTTCCATAAAGTTTAATTCTTTCGAACTTCTTATTTTCAAAAACTATCCTGTGTATTTTACTAAAGTCTATACCTGTATTTATTAAATCTCCAGCTATTGTATGGGTTACAGAAGTAGTAGAAGGATATTTAAAAGAACCACTATCCGTAATTATTGAAGTATAGAGGCACTCTGCTATACCTTTATCTATGGTAATACCCATAAGCCTAAGCATCTGATACACTATTTCTGATACCGCCGCTGCATTTGTATCCACATAATTAAAATCTCCATATAACTCGTTTGATACATGGTGATCTATATTTATTAGAGTATACGCTTTGTTTTCAAAATTCAAATCTGCATTTATTCTCTTTACATCTCCACAATCCAATACTATTACACATTCAGTATCATTACTTACCTGGAAACTCTTACCATCCATATTTTCACTACAACATAAAAATTTAAAATCCCCCAGTACCTCTTCTCTTGCCAGTATTTCAACTTTTTTCCCGGTTTTTTTTAATCCCTGGAATAATGCAAGCGAACTTCCAATAGCATCTCCATCTGGAGAAGAATGAAAAGTTATTGCTATTTTGTCACATGCCTTTATTTTGTTAATTATATCATTCATTATCATGTTTTTCATTCTCCTTTATTTTATGGAGGAGTTCATTTATATGCATACCATATTCTATGGTATTATCCATTTCTATAATTATTTCCGGGGTATTCCTAAGTTTCACTCTATGCCCTACTTCCCTCCTTATAAAGCCCTCTGAATTTTTCAGCGCCTGGAATGTATCTTCTTTTGAGCTATCTTCTCCATAAATACTTACGAATACTTTTGCATATTTTTGATCTTTTGTCACATCAACTTTTGTAACACTTACCATGGCACTAAGTCTGGGATCCTTTATATCATTTCTAATTACATTACTTATTTCTCTTTTCATTTCTTCATTTATTCTTCCACTTCTATAATTAGTCATAAATTATCACCTCTCCATTTATAACTCTTTTTTCTTAATCTCTTCTATATCATAGCCCTCTATAATATCCCCTTCTTTTATATCATTAAATTTCTCAACAGACAGCCCGCATTCATATCCTTCTGCTGCCTCTTTTACATCGTCTTTAAACCTTTTTAGAGATGCCAGTTGGGATTCAAATATAACTATTCCATCTCTTATTATTCTAACTTTACAGTTTCTTACCATTTTACCCTCTTGCACATAACATCCTGCAATAGTACCTATATTGGATATTTTATAAATCTGTCTTATTTCTGCTTTTCCAAGTATAACTTCCTTGTAATCCGGTTCAAGCATTCCTACCATAGCAGCCTTTATGTCTTCTATAGCATTATATATAACTCTATAAGTCTTTATATCCACAGATTCTTTTTCAGCAGCAGCCTGTGCATTACTATCAGGTCTTACATTAAATCCTATTATTATAGCATTTGATGCAGAAGCTAATGTTACATCTGTTTCCGTTATAGCTCCTACTGCCCCATGTATTACTCTGACTTTTACTTCTTCATTGGAAAGTTTTTGAAGAGACTGCTTTAATGCCTCTATAGAACCCTGAACATCTGCCTTTACTATTATACCCAGTTCTTTTACTTTTCCCTCTTTTATTTGATTATATAAGTCTTCCAGTGAAACTTTATGAGTGGACTGCAAATATTCTTCCCTTATTTTTTGTTTTCTCTTTTCAGCTATATCTCTTGCAGTTTTTTCATCTTTAACCTGATGGAACCTATCTCCTGCTGCAGGTACCTCGGATAATCCAAGTATTTCTACAGGTATAGAAGGTCCTGCTGATTTAATTTTATTTCCTTTATCATCAAACATGGCTCTGATTCTACCATAAGTACTTCCAACTATTATAGAATCACCCACACTAAGTGTTCCATTTTGAATAAGAAGTGTTGCAACTGCTCCTCTACCCTTATCCAATTTAGCTTCTACTACCGTACCTTTACCATTTCTATTTGAGTTTGCCCTCAATTCCTGCATTTCTGCTGTTAAAAGTACCATTTCCAAAAGCGTATCAATTCCTTCTTTGGTATGTGCAGATACAGGAATACATATAGTATCTCCTCCCCAGTCTTCTGGTATAAGTTCATACTCTGTAAGTTCCTGCTTTACTTTATCTACATTAGCTCCTGGTCTATCTATTTTATTTATAGCCACAACCATAGGAACATTTGCTGCCTTACAGTGATTTATTGCTTCCGCAGTTTGAGGCATTATTCCATCATCTGCAGCTACTACCAAAATAACTATATCTGTGATTTGAGCTCCTCTAGCTCTCATAGCGGTGAAAGCTTCATGTCCTGGAGTATCCAGGAAAGTTATTTTTTCTCCATTTATAGTAACAGTGTAAGCACCTATATGCTGTGTTATTCCTCCTGCCTCTGTGGCAGTTACTTTAGATTTTCTTATAGCATCTAGTAAAGATGTTTTTCCATGGTCTACGTGTCCCATAACAGTTACAACAGGTGGTCTTTTTTCTAGATTAATACTTTCATCTTCATCCTCTTCTTGTTCTGCTACACCTTTATCAATATCTTCCTCCTTTTTTAATACTGTAACATCAAATTTTTCCCCTAATTTTTCTGCAGTACTAAAATCTATTTCCTGATTTATAGCTGCCATTACTCCCATAAATATAAGTTGTTTAATAACTTCAGTAGTTGGTTTACCTATTTTTTCAGAAAACTCCTTTACTGTTATGGTATCTTCCATTTCCACTTCACAATTTTCCTGTTCTTCCTGTTCTCCTTTATTTGCTCTGAAAGCTTTTTCTTTTAAATCTTTCGTTATTTTATCAGATTTATATTTATTTTTATCTACAACTTTAACCGCATCTGTGGACTTTTTCTTAAATTTTTCAGATTTTTCTTCTACTAAAGTTTTATATTTATCTTCCAATCCTTCATCCTTACCTTCATTTTCTTCAATAAATTCTTTAATTAAATCTGCATCTTCTTCTTCTATTACACTCATGTGATTTTTTACCTCTACTCCAAATTCCTCTAAGAGTAATGTAATTAACTTTTTGCTTGATATATTTAATTCTTTAGCTAATTCATAAATTCTTATTTTTGACAAACTATTCACCCCCGAAACTAAAGTTTTCCTCTTCTTGCCATAAAGCAAGTAATTTTTTTCCCATACCCCTATCTGCAACGCCTATAATTTTTATCTCTTTTACTCCTATTGCATTTCCAAGCTCTTCTTTACTATATGGCAGCTTTGCAATTGGTACTTTATATTTATTACTGTAATTTAAAAATTTATTCCACGTATTTTCAGAAATATCATTACACATTACAATAAAATAGACTTTATTTTTTCTTATTTTTTCTTCACATATATTATATCCTTCCAAAAGTTTTCCTGCACGTTTTATTATTCCCATAAAACCTAGAAATTTATTTTTCATTTTCTATCTGTTCCTTTAAGCTATCACATAATGCCTCATCTATTTGTATTTCAAGGTTTTTTTGAATCCTTTTATTTTTAAGAGCTTTTTCAAGGCACTGAATATCTCTGCATATATAAGCACCTCTTCCATTTTTCTTGCCTGTAGGATCTACAAACACTTCCCCTTCTTTATTCTTTACTATTCTTATCAGTTCTTTTTTAGGCTTCATTTCCATGCATCCTGTACACATTCTCTGCGGCGCCTTCTTTTTTTTCATGTAAACACCACCTCTTAATCAATTTTTTCATCCTGTATATCACTTTGTGATTTACTTTTTATGTCTATCTTCCATCCTGTAAGTTTTGCTGCTAACCTCACATTCTGACCTTCTTTACCTATAGCTAGAGACAGTTGGCTGTCATCTACCACAATTTGGGCAAATTTCATTTCCTCATCTAAAGTCACATCTAAAACCTTAGCAGGACTGAGTGCATTAGCTATATACTCCTCTGGAAGCTTACTCCACTTTATTATATCTATTTTTTCACTTTTTAACTCATTCACTATATTTTGAACTCTTACACCTTTAGGTCCAACACAAGCTCCCATAGGAT
The DNA here is from genome assembly GCF_045310515.1 of Candidatus Clostridium eludens. NCBI lineage: Bacteria > Bacillati > Bacillota > Clostridia > Eubacteriales > Clostridiaceae > Clostridium > Candidatus Clostridium eludens. Next base: position 28,455 of record NZ_JBJHZX010000013.1, read on the forward strand.
CCACATTTTCATCATTTGAATGTACTGCAATTTTAGTTCTAGACCCTGCTTCTCTTGCTATAGATTTTATATCAACAGTTCCATCAAATACTTCTGGTACCTCAAGTTCAAATAATCTCTTTATAAGGCCTGGATGAGTTCTAGATATTACAATTTGGGCTCCTTTAGTAGTATTTTTAACTTCTACAATATACAATTTAAGTTTATCATTGAAATTATACCTTTCTCCAGGTATTTGCTCATTAGGTCCAAGAACTGCCTCTGTTTTACCTAAGTTTACCAATATATTATTTTTATCTTTCCTAATTACAGTTCCCGTTATTATATCATCTTCTTTTTCAACAAAATCATTATATATAATTCTTCTTTCTTCTTCTTTTATTCTCTGTATCACTACCTGTTTTGCAGCCTGTGCAGCTACCCTTCCAAATTTTCTAGGGGTAACTTCTATATTTACTATATCTCCTATATTATAATTGGTATCTATTTCTTTTGCATCTTCTATACTTATTTCACTTACGTTGTCTACTGCAGTATCTACTACATTTTTCTGTGAATAAACATGAATTTCTCCATTTTCTCTATTCATAGTAACCTTAACATTTTGGTTGCTTACTCCATGTCCCATATAATTTTTTTTATAAGCAGCAACTAATGCATCTTCTATAGTTGTAAATAATAAATCTTCACTTATACCTTTTTCTTTAACTATTTCTTTTAAGGCTTCTATAAATTCCTGATTCATTTTAAAATATACCTCCCCTAAAAATCGCCTTTTAAATTTACAGTTGAAATTTTATTTCTTGGAATAATAATCTCTTCACCTTCACAACTAACTTTTAATGCATCCTCATCAAAGGACAAAAGTTCTCCCTCATACTTTTTCTTTCCTTTTAAAAGTCCATGTATGTTAACTAGCACATTATATCCAGTGTATCTTTTGAAATGTTCATCACTGTCAAGTATTCTCTCTATACCTGGTGATGAAACTTCCAGATAATAAGGATCTTTTATGGGATCTTCTCTATCCAATATATCACTAACTGCCCTGCTTACGGTTTCACAGTCTTCTAGTGATATATTTCCTTCTTTTTTATCTATATATATTCTTAAATAATTGTTATTTCCTTCTTTTTTAAATTCTAAATGGTATAATTCAAAATCTAAATTATTAACTATTGGTTTTATAAATTCTACTATTTTTTTTATTAATATATTATTATCCATTTTGTACCCTCCTTACTTATAATGTTATACATTGTTTTTTAAAAAAATGTTAACAGTATTAATAATTTAAAAACGCAACTTTCGCTGCGTTTTTAACAAATAGAAAGAGCGGGTTCAACCCCACTCCTACATACTAAACAAATTGCTGTAGATTTACCACTTTTATTTTAACACACCATACATTGTATTTCAAGAAAAATTATATATAACTTAAGGCAGTAAATAGTTATAGACTTTATCAATTAAAACTTCAGGAATGTAATGTACCTTCAAAGAAATAAGCACAGTATGCTAGCTTATGCAAATAAAGACAATTGATTGGTTTCTGGAAGATTTCTTAAACATCCATGATTATTTAAAGTATCTATTACTGTTTTAGAAATTTTTGCTCTCATTCTTAAATCTTCTTTAGATATAAATTCCCCTTCTTCTCTGGCCTTTACTATATTTTTAGCTGCATTTTCTCCTAAACCTGCAAGAGAATTTATAGGAACCCTAATTCCATCCTCTTCTATTAAGAATTTTACTGCATGGGATTTATATAAATCTACCTTTAGGAATTTAATTCCCCTTTTATGCATCTCATAACACAACTCTAATATTGTAAGCAATCCTTTGTCCTTCTGAGTTAGATTATTACCCTGGGCATAAAGTTCATCCATTTTTTTCTTTATAGCATCTTCCCCTTGAACAGTTATGTCTGCATCAAACTCATTTGCTCTTACAGTAAAGTAAGCAGCATAATAAGCCTTGGGATAGTATACCTTAAAATATGCTATCCTAACTGCCATCATTACATAAGCCACCGCATGACCTTTAGGAAACATATATTTTATTTTTCTACAGGATTCAATATACCAATCTGGTACATTATGTTCTCTCATTATGGCTTCATGTTCTTCTTTAAGTCCTTTTCCTTTTCTTACCATTTCCATTATTGTAAAAGATACTTTGGGAGGGAGTTCTTTTTGAATTAAATATATCATTATGTCATCCCTACAAGCTATACAGTCTCTTAATGTAGTATATCCTTCTTTTATATAATACTGGGCATTGTTAAGCCATACATCTGTACCGTGGGATAGTCCTGATATTCTAACTAAATCTGCAAAGGTTTTAGGGTGGGTATCCACTAACATCTGTCTTACAAATTTAGTTCCAAACTCGGGCAATCCATAAGTACCTACAGGACAACTAATATCTTTTTCACTAACTCCAAGGGCATCTGGAGAAGTAAATAAACTCATAACCTTTGGATCCCCAAGAGGTATAGTTTTAGGATCAACTCCTGTTAAATCCTGAAGCATTCTAAGTACAGTGGGATCATCGTGTCCCAGTATATCAAGTTTTAAAAGTCTTCCGCTTATAGAATGGTAATCAAAATGTGTAGTTATTATTTCCGTATTATTATCATCTGCAGGGTGCTGTACTGGTGTAAAATTATATATCTCATTATCATCTGGAACTACCATAACTCCTCCAGGATGCTGTCCTGTAGTTCTCTTTATTCCAGTACATCCTTTTGTGAGTCTTTCTATTTCAGCCTGAGGTAAAATCATATTCTTCTCTGATATGTATTTTTTAACATACCCATAAGCAGTTTTTTCTGCTATAGTACCTATAGTACCTGCTCTAAATACATGATTTTTTCCGAATAAAACTTCTGTATATTTGTGCACTACTGGCTGGTATTCACCAGAAAAATTCAAATCTATATCTGGTTCCTTATCCCCTGCAAATCCCAAAAAAGTTTCAAAAGGTATATCATGACCATCCTTTATAAGTTTTTCACCGCACTCAGGACAACTTTTATCTGGTAAATCTGCTCCAGAGCCTATAGAACCATCCGTAAAGAACTCACTGTATTTACAATTGGGACATACATAATGAGGTGGCAGTCCGTTAACTTCTGTAATATTAGACATAGTTGCCACAAAAGAAGATCCTACAGAACCTCTAGAACCTACCAGATACCCATCCTCATAGGATTTTTCCACTAACTTTTGTGCAATAAGATAAAGTACAGCATATCCATTGTTTATTATGGAATTCAACTCTTTATCTAGCCTTTGTTGTACAATTTCCGGCAGATTATCTCCATATATATAGTGTACCTTTTTAAGAGTCATATTTTTAATTTCTTCCTCTGCACCTTCTATCTTAGGAGGAAAGGTCTCATCAGGTATAGGTTTTACTTCTTCTATTATATCTGCAATTTTATTAGTGTTTTCAATTACTACTTCTCTTGCCTTTTTCTCACCCAAATATTCAAATTCAGAAAGCATTTCATAAGTAGTTCTAAAATAAAGAGGAGGCTGGTTATCAGCATCTGAATAACCCTGTCCTGCCATTATTATACGTCTAAATATCTCGTCTTTAGGATCCATAAAATGTACATCTCCTGTAGCTACCACGGGAATATTATTACTATGGCCAAGTTCACATATTCTTCTGTTTATATCTCTTAACTGTTCTATGTCCTTCACCAGACCATTTCTCACCATAAACAAATTATTTTCTACAGGTTGTATTTCTAAGTAGTCATAAAAGTTTAATATATCTTTTAACTCACTATCGCTCTTACCTCCTAATACTTCCCTATATACCTGACCTGCTTCACAGGCACCTCCTATTATAAGACCTTGCCTATATTTTGCTATAAGACTTTTAGGCATTCTAGGTTTTTTAAAAAAATAATTCAAATTAGATTCAGATACCATTTTGTATAAATTCTTAAGTCCTATCTGATTTTTAACCAATATTATAAGGTGATACATAGGTTGTTTTTTAACATCCACATTACTTAAGAATTCTTTATTTAAATCTCCAAGATTTAAGATATTCTTTTCTCTAAGCATTTTAAAACATTTTAAAAGTATTTGGCAAGTGGCTCCAGCATCATCTACAGCTCTATGATGATTTTCTAAAGATATATCTAAATGTTTTGCAACTACATTTAATTTGAATTTTTTAAGTTCTGGAAATAAAAATTTGCAAAGAAGTACAGTATCCATAACTGGATTTTTGAATTTCAAATTTAAGTCAATACAGTTCTTTTTTATAAATCCCACATCAAAATTAGCATTATGTGCTACTACTACAGAATCATTTATAAATTCTATAAATTTAGGCAGAACAGATTTTATGCTATTACAGCTTGCTACCATTTCGTCAGTGATGCCTGTAAGCTCCACAATAGGCTCAGGTATTGGCCTTTCCGGATTTATAAATTCACTGAATCTATCTATTATTTTTCCTTCCTTTATCTTTACAGCACCTATTTCTATTATATTATCATTTGTCATGGAGAAACCTGTAGTTTCAATATCAAAAATCACATAAACATCATCCAATGTTTTTTTGTCTCCATTTACAGCAATGGGAATACCGTCATCCACCATATACGCTTCTATACCATATATAAGTTTAATATTATTCTTTTTAGCTGCATCCATAGCTTCCGGATAAGCCTGAACCACACCGTGATCAGTTATTGCGATAGCTTTATGTCCCCATACAGCCGCCCTCTTGATAAGATCTGATGCAGAACTAATGGCATCCATGGCACTCATTTGAGTATGTAAGTGGAGTTCTACTCTTTTTTCTTCTGAGGTATCCATCTTTTCTTCTTTCTTTATTTTTACTATATCCTTAGCCATTATAACTAATTCTCTTGCATAAATGTCATTTACAGCTTCCCCTTTTACCATACAATAAAGTCCTTCTTTAATCTCTCCTATTATCCTATCTGCATCTTTAGGTTTAGGGAAAAATTTAACTGTAATGGAACTTGTATAATCAGTTATGTAAAAAGTAACTATTTTTCTTCCTGTTTTAGTTTCTATGATTTCTTTTTTAAATATTTCCCCTTTTAATATAACTGTTTTAGATATATCAGTTATACTTACAATTTCCATAGGAATTCCACTTATGATCTTCCCTATTATAACCGGTCCTTTCTCAGCATAAACTTCCTTTTCATTTGACATTTTATGTTCTCTATTTTGTTCTAATGCAATAGGTGCATTGTGAGTTTCCCTATGCTTTAAAATGTTTTCTATGTATTTTTTTTCTTCATTTTTACTTTCTTCCAGATAATCTTTAACATTTAGTTTTCTATCATAATTTAAAGTTATGGAACACTTAACACCAAATAAATCCTTTATGGTTCTAACCATGAGCTTTTCTATATTTTTATTTTTTAATAGGTTGCATATAAACTCATTTCCAGTAAAGATTTTAAGTATATCACCTTCTATTTCTCTGGAGCATTTTTCTAAAAGTTCCTTGCAGATAGGAATATATGAAGCCATTATACCTGTAAGTTCAATCCAATAAACTTCACTTATATCTTTTAGACATACATTAGATATATCTTTATAACATATAAGCTCAATACTACAAAAGCCTTCTAGTTTTTTATTAATTATATCCCGTATTTTATTCTGTATACGGGCATCTAAATTCTCTGATGACTTCAATATTATTTTTAATCTATTACTTTTTCTAAGATACTGTATTTTTAAAAGTTTTATATCTTCTCCCATAGTATTACTGTCTAAATCTAAATCCTCCTGCAGTATCTTTACAATATCCACGCCCATTTTTTACCTCCTTTACTTATAACTTGAAAAAGATGGTATGTGAGAGCGAACTACTTAAAAATATATGCTTTGAAAAATTAAATATTTTTTACTTCATCTATAAGCGCCTCTACTAAATCCTTTTCCTTCACTTTTCTTAATATTTTTCCTTTTTTGAATATAAGACCTTCCCCTTCACCTCCTGCTATACCAATATCAGCTTCTTTTGCCTCTCCAGGTCCATTTACCACACATCCCATAACAGCTACCTTTATATTTTTGTCCATAGCAGAAAGTCTTCTTTCTACTTCTTCGGCTATTTTAATTAAATCAATCTTTGTTCTACCACAAGTAGGACATGATATGAATTCTATTCCTTCTTTTAAATATCCACAGGCTTTTAATATTTCCTTGCCTACTCTGACCTCTTGAAGCGGATCTCCCGTAAGAGAAACTCTTATAGTATCTCCTATTCCTTCCATTAATAGAGTTCCAATTCCTACACTGGATTTTATGGTACCACGCCAAACAGTCCCTGCTTCTGTTACTCCAAGATGAAGGGGATAATTTACTATTTTAGATATTTTTCTGTAGCTTTCTATCATATCATTTACATTTGAAGATTTTATAGATATGACTATATTATAAAACCCTATGTCTTCCAATACTCTAACATGTTCTAAAGCACTTTCCACTAGTGCTTCTGGACATACCTTACCATATTTATTCAAAATATCTTTTTTCAGAGAACCCGAATTCACCCCTATCCTAATTGGAATTTCTCTCTCACCTGCTAATTTTGCCACCATCTTTACTTTAGTTATATCACCAATATTTCCAGGATTTATTCTAAGTGCTGATACTCCATTTTCTATGGATTTAAGAGCTAATTTATAATCAAAGTGTATATCTGCCACCAGCGGTAAAGATATTTCTTTTATAATGGTTTTCAAGGCATCACAAGCTTCCATATCAGGTACTGCACACCGCACTATATCACATCCTGCCTCCTGAAGCTGACGTATTTGCGTTATAGTAGCCCATGCATCTTTTGTATCTGTATTAGTCATGGACTGTACAGCTATAGAAGAATTTTCTCCTATAGCTATACCTCCTACTTTTATTCTTTTAGTATTTGCCCTATTCACCTTTTCACCTTCTTTAACAATAATATGCATTGACATTAGCTAAAACTTTATGGGATAAAATATATCTTTTACTGTCACTAATACCATTAATGCCATAAGTATGGCAAAACCCACATAGTTTAGTATTCCCACTTTGTTATCATCTACTTTTTTACCTGTTATTATTTCAAACAAAAATAGGAATATATACCCTCCATCCAAAGCAGGAAATGGTATTATATTAAATATGGCAAGCTGTATACTTATATAAGCTGAAAATGCAAGTAAGCTTAATATACCTGCTTTAGCCGCTGCGCCAGAAATTTTTATTATAGTTAAAGGACCTCCTACATCATTCATGGATGCTTTACCTTTAAATAACGTTTTAAAGAAGCTAACTGTTTGTTTTATTAAGGATTTAGTCTCTATAAATCCATAAGATACAGACTGGGTTAGTGTGGGTTTATTTACCTGGGTCCCCTCAATTCCTACAATATACCTATTTTCTTTCTCATCTTTTACAGGGGTTACATTTACCTGATTTACCCCTCCCTGCCTTTCATAAGTTATGTTAACTGAATTGCCACTTGCAGTATATATTTCTGTTACAAAATCTTCCCAAGTTGATATTTTAGAATTATTAACCTGGGTTATTTTATCACCAGCCTTAATTCCTGCCATAGCTGCAGGTCCACCAGAAAGAGTTCTACTTACTACAGGTGACAGATATCCTCTTGCAGAAGCTATAATAGAAAATAATACTACCCCCAATATAAAATTCATTATAGGTCCTGCTATTACAATACTCAGTTTTCTAATAGAACTCTTATTATTAAATGCCCTCGGATCCTCACTTTTTCCTTCATCACCAAGCATTTTTACATATCCGCCAATAGGAAAAAGCTTTATTAAATATTCAGTTTCGCCTCCTTTTATCCCAAAAAGTTTGGGTCCCATACCTACAGAAAATTCCTCTACCTTAACACCATTTACTTTCGCTAGTATAAAATGTCCTAATTCATGAATTATAATTAACACGCCAAAGGCTATTATAGCCGCTATTATATACAAATGGTATTCCTCCTAACTATACTTCTTATTTACCAAATTTATTTTTTACATATTCTTTAACTTTTATTTCTGTATGGAGTAAATCTTCTAAAGTATAACTACCACAATAAGTGAATTTATTCATACATTCTTCTAATATACGTATTATATCTAAAAATTTAATTTTATTAGAAAGGAACAACTCTACTGCTGCTTCATTAGCACAATTTAGTATAGCTGGCATTGTACCTCCAATCCTTCCCGCCTCATAGGCTAACTTAAGTGGCTTAAAAGTATCTAGGTCAGGTTTTTCAAAACTTAAATTTTTCATATTATAAAAATCTAACCTATCTACTACAGCCTCCCTTCTTTTAGGATAATTTAATGCATACTGTATTGGAAGCCTCATATCTGTACTTGAAAGTTGTGCTATAACACTTCCATCTTTATATTCTACCATAGAGTGAACTATGCTTTCCGGGTGAATTACTACTTTTATTTTGTCGTAAGATATATTAAACAAAAAATGAGCCTCTATAACTTCCAATCCTTTATTCATAAGAGTAGCAGAATCTATAGTAAGTTTTTTACCCATCTTCCAACTGGGATGGTTCAGTGCTTGTTTTACAGTAACATTCAAAAGCTGTTCTTTTGTCTTTCTCCTAAAAGGCCCCCCTGAAGCAGTCAAAATCAATTTTTCTACATCATCAGAATCATTTCCTTTAAGGCATTGAAAAATGGCACTATGCTCTGAATCCACTGGAATTATCTTTATTTTATTATCCCTGGCTAATTTTGTAACCAGTTCTCCTCCTACTACTAGTGTTTCCTTATTGGCCAATGCTATGTCTTTTCCTGCCCTAATAGCATTTATGGTTGGAACTAGTCCCACCATCCCTACCACTGAGGTAACCACCATATCAACATCAGGTAAACTAGCTATAGTATTTAAACCCTCTATTCCAAATAATACTTTCGCGTTTACATTTTTATTACTACAATAATCCTTAAATTTTAAGTAAGCATTTTCTTCAGTTAATACAACATAGGAAGGATTAAATTCATCAACTATATCTAAAAGCTCATTTACACTACTGTGTGCAGATACTGCCAAAAGTTTAAAATTTTCCTTATCCTTTCTTAATATATTTAAAGTCTGAGTGCCTATAGAACCAGTAACACCAAGGACTGAAATTTTTTTCATTATAACAACTCCTCATTCTAATACAACTGCAAATCAAACACAATTTTAATATGATTAACTATACCATATTTATGTTATAAAATAAATAACCTTATTATTTTCATATAATTTACATTATTTATTGTATTTTTAAATATTTAAAATATATACCAAGCAAAATACAATTTAAATAATAAAGAAATACATCCTGTAAATTATATACAAAATATATTTCTTAATATAAAGTATGTAAATATAAATTTTAGTATGGATAAATACATGCAACAAACATTAAATAATAATACACTACAATTCCCGAAAAAAGTATACTGTCAAATCTGTCTAAAATACCTCCATGCCCTGGTATCAAATTGCCATAATCTTTTACTCCTACATATCTTTTTATTGAAGAAGCAGCTAAATCTCCAAATTGACAAAAAACTCCACATAGTATCCCTAATATTATGTAATGATATAAAGACAATGGTATTTCTTTTACAATGGCAAACCATCCAAATAAAGTACAAACTACTGTACTTCCTATTACTCCTCCTATAGCACCTTCCACAGTTTTTTTGGGACTTACCTTTGGACAAAGCTTTTTTTTACCCATAAATTTACCTGTATAATAAGCTGTAGTATCGCAGCACCAGGCCGATATAACTATAATCCATATCAAATATTTCCCATAAGGACCTTGATTCACCAATGTTATGGTACTAAAAAATAATGCTACATATAAAAATCCAAATAAAGTACTAACTACATCTAAAAAATTATATTCTATATCCACAACTAAAACACATAACAGCATAAAAACCGACACCATAACCGTAAAAAATAAAAATTTGTAATTTACTTCTGTTCTTAAACTTAAATAATAAGTTACACATAATAAATATCCTATTATATTTATTGGATTTAGATTTTTCATTTTGATTACTTTATAGAACTCATACATTCCCATGAGAGAAATCACCATAACACCATACTTCAAATAAACTCCACCTAGAAATAGTATGAGAATAAAGGGTATCAATGTAATGGCTCCCAAATATCTACTATTCACTATATTTCACCTCCACAATAAGGTATCTTTTAACAAATAACAAGTCAAAGATTGTAGGGATTTTATATATAATTATACACTTCCAAATCTTCTACTCCTATTTTGATAATCAATAATAGCTTTATGCAGGTGTTCTACCTTAAAATCTGGCCATTTTATATCAGAATACCAAAACTCAGAATATGCACACTGCCATAAGAGAAAATTGCTCAAACGTTGTTCTCCGCTTGGTCTTATTATCAAATCAGGATCTGGCATATTTTTTGTATATAAATATCCAGCTAGAGTATCTTCATTTATATCATCCTTACTAATCTTTCCTAATTCTATATCGTTATACATAAGTTTAAAGGCTCTAACTATTTCATTTCTTCCGCCATAATTCAATGCTAAATTTAAAGTTAGTCCCGTATTATTTTTGGTATTTTCCTGGGATATAATTAATTGTTTTTCACACGCTGATGGTAATCTATGTATATTTCCTATGTAATTTATTATAACATTATTATCATCTAATTCTTTAAATTCTTTCTTTAAATATTCCACAAGAAGATTCATAAGAGCGCTTACTTCTTCTTTAGGTCTTTTCCAATTTTCTGTAGAAAAGGCATAAAGGGTCAAATATTTTATATTTAAATTGCTGCATTCTTTTACAATTTCTCTTATGGCTTCTACACCCGCTTTATGTCCAATAACTCTTGGAAAATTTCTTTCCTTAGCCCATCTTCCATTACCATCCATTATAATAGCTATATGTTTTGGAATATTACTTAAATCAATATGTACTTGTTCACTTTTGTACTTTTTGTTCTTACGAGAATTAAAAAACTTTAACATAAGTGTATCTCCATTCATTACAATTTATATTGGTTGTTAATTTATTTTATATTTAATAAAAACCTGCAAGTTGGCAGGTTTTAAAATCTAATCATAATGACATAATTTCCTTTTCCTTTTTTTCAAGTATTGCATCTATATTCTTTATAAAACTGTCAGTTTTTTTCTGTATTTGTTCCTCGCCCTTTTTTATTTCATCTTCTGAAATATCATTTTTCTTTTTTAAAGCCTTAAATTTATCGTTGCATTCTCTTCTTATGGTTCTTATAACAATCTTTGAGTCTTCACCAACTTTTTTTACGTTTTTAACTATGTTTTTTCTGGTCTCTTCTGTAAGTTCAGGGACTACAAGTCTTATTACTTCTCCATCACTTGATGGATTTATGCCCAAGTCCGATTTCAATATTGCCTTTTCTATTGATTTTAGCGCACTTCTATCCCACGGTTGTATTACAAGTATTCTGGCTTCTGGAATAGATATACCTGCCAACTGATTTACAGGGGTCATGGCACCATAGTACTCTACTTCTATTTTATCCAATATGGCAGGATTAGCTCTTCCTGCTTTCATAGATGCCAATTCTTTAACTAAAATATCTACAGTCTTATTCATTTTTTCATCTGCCTTATTTAAAATATCCTTAATCATAAAAAATACCTCCTTATTTCTATTTTTTACAAACAAGTGTACCAATTTTTTCACCAAGAACAATTTTACTTATGTTCTGCGGCTTATCCAGCCCAAATACTAAAATAGGTATATCGTTGTCCATACAAAGTGATGTAGCTGTAGAATCCATAACCTGAAGTCCCTTTTCCAGTACTTCAATATAAGTTAATTTATCAAATTTCTGAGCATCACTATATTTATAAGGATCTTTATCGTACACACCATCTACTTTTTTAGCAAGCAATATAATTTCCGCTTCTATTTCTGCCGCCCTAAGAGATGCTGTAGTATCTGTCGAAAAATAAGGATTTCCTGTACCTGCTGCAAATATTACTACTCTATTTTTTTCTAAATGTCTCATTGCTCTCCTTCTTATAAAAGGTTCTGCCACTTCTTTCATCTCAATAGCCGTCTGTACCCTAGTATCTATATCTAAATTTTCCAGTGAATCTTGAAGTGCCAGAGCATTTATACATGTAGCGAGCATTCCCATATAATCTGCTGTTGTTCTATCCATTCCCTTTCCGCTTCTACCTCTCCATATATTTCCACCGCCCACAACGATTCCTACTGATACTCCCATGGATATTAATCTTTTTATTTCCACCGCTATACTTTTTGTTATGTCAAAATCTATTCCATATCCAGCATTTCCTGAAAGAGCTTCTCCCGAAAGTTTGAGCATTACCCTTTTGTACATAGGCTTACACATATATATTATACCTCCAAACTATAGTAAAATGAAACTACAATAAAAATATTTTTTAACACCCCAAAAAAGAGAACACGCAGTGTCCTCTTTTCAGTTACTATTTACCTTCTATCTGCTTTCTAACCTCTTCAGCAAAATCTTCTTCTTTTTTCTCTATACCTTCACCTTTTTCAAATCTAACAAAAGCAGATATTTTTATTGGTGCTCCAACTTCTTTTGATTTATTCTTTAAATATTTATCAATAGTTAAATCAGAATCTTTCACCCACACTTGTTCAATTAAGCAATTTTCTTTATAGTACTTTTGAACTCTTCCCATAACTATTTTGTCAGCAATTTTTTCAGGTTTACCCTCATTTAACGCCTGAACTTTATATATTTCTTTTTCTTTGTCTAAAGTGGAATCATCAACTGCCTCTTTATTTAAAAATAGTGGGTTAGTGGCAGCAACCTGCATAGCTATATCTTTTGCAACTTCTTTTAAAATTCCACTTTCCTTTTCACATTCAAGCTTAACAAGAACTCCTATTCTTCCACCGCCATGAATGTAGCTTTCAATTAAGCCATTTGAAACAGACAATCTATCAAATCTTCTTACTGCCATGTTTTCTCCAAGCTTTGCAATTAAATTTACCAATGTTTCTTTTACAGTCTTAGTATTGTCTGATATATATTTTTCTTCATCTAACTGCTCCACTGCAGCAGACTTAGATAGAGAAATTTGTTTTGCTAAATCATCAACAAAGCCTACAAAATCTGCATTTACAGCTACAAAGTCTGTTTCGCAATTTACTTCTACTATAGAAGCAACTTTCCCATCTTCTGATACATATGTTTTAACTAATCCTTCAGAAGCTATTCTACCAGATTTTTTAGCTGCAGCTGCTAATCCCTTTTCTCTTAATATCTCAACAGCCTTTTCAGGCTCTCCACCTGCCTCATTTAAAGCTTTCTTGCAATCCATCATCCCTGCTCCAGTTCTTTCCCTGAGCTCTTTTACCATCTGTGCAGTTATCATAAATATCCCGTTATGTAAAATTATAAGACTTTTCATGATGAAAAGCTTATACTTACTTCCCTGTTCATAGTATTTAAAGCCTATGCTTTCTATTTGGTCCAGTACTCCCAGGGCTTAAATTCGGATGCTTCACACCCTACCTGACAATTGTTAAAATTATCAATAACGGTTTTTCAACTCCTCTCCTAACTTGTATTTGACCCTAATATATATACTTTTATGAATTTAAACTACTCTTCCGCTAATTGTTCTCCCTGTCTTCCTTCAATTACGGCATCTGCCATTTTAGCTGTGATTAATTTTACTGCCCTTATCGCATCATCATTACCAGGTATAACATAATCAACTTCGTCAGGATCACAATTCGTATCTACTATAGCCACAACTGGAATACCCAAAATTTTAGCTTCTGAAATAGCATTTTTTTCTTTTCTTGGATCAACCACAAACAATGCACCTACGTTTTCCGCATTCATGGCTTTGATTCCGCCTAAATTTTTCTCCAATTTTTGTTTTTCATTTCTCAATTTTATAACTTCTTTTTTTGAAAGAATTTCAAATGTGCCGTCTTCTTCCATTTTCTCTAAATCTTCTAACTTTTTAATTCTATTTTTTATAGTTAAGAAATTAGTCAGCATACCTCCAAGCCACCTATTATTCACATAGTGCATATTACTTCTCTTTGCTTCTTCCTTAATAGCTTCCTGTGCCTGCTTTTTAGTACCTATAAATAATATATCTTTACCATCAGCTGAAACTTTCTTTACAAATTCATAAGCGTCTTCAATTTTTCTTACTGTTTTTTGTAAATCGATTATATAGATCCCGTTTCTTTCTGTAAAAATGTATGAAGCCATTTTAGGGTTCCATCTTCTAGTTTGATGTCCAAAATGAACACCTGATTCTAATAATTGTTTCATTGAAATAATTGACATTATATTTTCCCTCCTAGGTTCTCCCTCCATCATCTTCATATTTATAAATTAACCTGTAAGGCACCTATTTATAAATTAGATAATGTGTGTATTTTAATACCTTATGTAGTATATCATATGGTATAAATCTATTCAATAAAAAATTACAATATTTAACCGTAATAAAATTATTTTATCTTTTTCAACTCATCCAATAATTTCTCATTTAATATTTTAATATGAGTTCCCTTCATTCCAAGAGATCTGGATTCTATTACTCCGGCACTTTCAAATTTTCTAAGCGCGTTTACTATTACAGATCTGGTTATACCAACCTTATCTGCTATTTTGGATGCCACAAGTAATCCTTCTTTTCCATCCAGCTCATTAAATATATGCTCTACAGCTTCCAATTCTGAATAAGATAATGTTCCAATAGCTAGTTGAACTACAGCTTTTTTTCTAGCCTCTTCTTCTATCTCATCATTTTTAGCCCTTAATATTTCAAGGCCTACAATAGTAGCACTGTATTCTCCTAGCACCAGATCTTCATCTGTGAATTTTTCTCCAAAACCTGCTAATAACAACGTACCTAATCTTTCTCTATTCCCTATTATAGGAACTATAGTTGTAATTTTATTATCTAAATTGCAAGAGGTTCCATCTTCAAAAACACAAATTCCATGATTTGATAAATTTGAAAGAGTCTCATGAGAATTTAACAACTCATTATTATATTGTTCTGGAAATCTCATTTCTCCTATTATTTTGTTCTTTACTGTATCACATTCAAATCCATCCGGAAAATTATACCCTAATACTTTACCTCTTCTGCTTATAATATAGACATTACAGCCTAAAACTTCACTCAATATTTTACATATATCATCAAAAACTACCGGTTCTACTCCTGACTTTTGTAATATCTTGTTGAGTTTTCTTGTTTTATCTAATAATGTTGCCATTTATACCCTCCTCATTGCCACTAAAATTTATTTAATACACATAACAGCCTAATTATATAATTATATTTGAAAAAACAACATATTTTTCAAAAACAATATAAAGAAATTTTTAAGTTATAGTGCTAACAATTTTGATTTTTTAAAATATTTAGAATTATGTTTTATCCATTAATTATGATAACATAATAGTTGTCATAATTCAACTATGATTTACTAACATATGCCGATTTATTACTTTAAAATTTCTTAAAAAATTAATAAAATATCTCTAGGTATTTTAACACAATCTTAAATATATAGTATCTAATCTAAACATTAAATCTTTTCTGCATTTTAAACTTCCATACTATCATTTATTATCTTCTAGGCTTTTATATTCTTTATGTTTACATTCTGAATTAGAACATTCTAAATAATTTCCTTTTGATTTGCTATACTTTTTTAGCATATAACTGTGGCATAACGGGCACTGTTCATTTGTAGGCTCTAGCCAACTTACAAAATCACAGTTTGGATAATGGCTGCATCCATAGAATTTTCTACCTTTTCTACTTTTCTTTACTAAAACTTTTCCTCCACATTTAGGACATTTGACGTCTAATTCTTCTAATATAGGTTTTGTATTTTTACATTCTGGATATCCAGGACATGCTAAAAAATCGCCGAATCTTCCATGCTTTATTACCATATTTCTTCCACATTTATCACACTTTATATCTGTAACCTTATCTTCTATAGTAATTCTGGCGACTTCTTTTTCAGCTATTTCAATAGATTTTTTTAAAGGTTCATAGAACTTCCCCACCACATTATTCCAATTATCTTTTCCTTCTTCAATATTATCCAGCTTCGACTCTATTTCCGCAGTGAATTCCACATCTACTACCTGTTTAAAATACTCACTAAGTATATTGTTTACTATATCACCTAATTCTGTTGGTATTAAAGTTTTCTTCTCCCTTTGTATATATTTTCTGTCTAAAAGAGTTGATAGTATAGGAGCATATGTACTAGGTCTCCCTATACCGTTTTCTTCAAGAGTTTTTACAAGAGTCGCTTCTGAAAATCTAGCTGGTGGCTGTGTAAAATGCTGCTTTCCATTTATAGATTTTTTAAATACCAGTTCTCCTTCCTCTAATTCTGGTAAAACTATATCCAATTTTTCTTCATCTGTTAAATACTCATATACTTTCATAAATCCATCAAATTTTATTTTGGATCCACCAACTTTTAATCCATAATTATTATTAACTATGTCTATAGAGGTAACATCAATTTTTGCAGATGCCATTTGGCTTGCCACAAATCTATCCCATATTAATTTATAAACCTTATATTGATCCGGTTTCAAATCTTCCTTAGCTTTACCTGGAGTTATTTCCACATTGGTAGGCCTTATGGCCTCGTGAGCATCTTGTATATTCTTTTTGCTTTTAAAATTTCTAGGCTTAGCTTCAATATATTTTTCTCCAAATTCCCCTGTTATAAAATCCCTACAGACTTGTTGAGCTTCTTTAGAAATCCTTACAGAATCCGTTCTCATATAAGTTATAAGACCCACAGTACCATGACCTTTTATGTCCACTCCCTCATAAAGCTGCTGAGCTATAGACATAGTTTTCTTAGTGGAAAAATTCAGCTTCTTATATGCATCCTGCTGAAGAGTACTTGTAATAAACGGAGGTAGAGGATTTTTATTTTTACAGGTATTTTTAATAGATTTTACAATAAAATCTCCACTTTCCAGCTCCTTAATAATCTTATCCACTTCATCTTTATTAGAAATTTCAATCTTTTTTTTATTAAAAGTAGTAAGTTTTACAGTAAAGCACTTACTCTCATCCTTTTTATGAAGCATACACTCCACAGTCCAGTATTCCTCGGGTACAAAGCTTAATATTTTTTTTTCTCTCTCACATATCATTTTAAGTGCTACAGACTGTACTCTACCTGCACTTAATCCCCATTTGACTTTTTTCCAGAGTATTGGACTTATTTTATATCCAACTAGCCTATCCAGTATTCTTCTTGCCTGTTGTGCATTAACTAAATCCAAATTTATTGCCCTTGCAGACTTTATGGAATCTTTCACAGCATTTTTAGTAATTTCGTGGAACTCTATTCTGCACTTTTCACTTTCATCTAACTTAAGAACATGTGATAAATGCCAAGAAATAGCCTCTCCTTCCCTATCAGGGTCTGTAGCTAAATATACTTTTTCGCTCTTTTTTGCCTCTTTCTTAAGTTTATCCAGAAGCACTCCTTTTCCCCTTATAGTTATATATTTAGGATTGTATTCATTATCTATATCAACTCCCAATTGACTTTTTGGAAGATCTCTAACATGGCCCATTGAAGCTTCCACTACATAATTTTTGCCTAAATATTTTCCTATAGTCTTAGCTTTTGCCGGTGATTCAACTATAACTAATTTTTGTCCCATTTTATGCTCTGGTTATTATAGAAATCTAATCCAGAGTACTGCACCCCCTTATTTTACCCATTAATATTTAGTCTCTTTAATTAACTAAATATTATTCTTTATTTAAATAAATATACCTTATTTTATAATACTTTTAGCACTTTCAATTTTTACATAATAATTACCAGAAAGACACATTATTTTATTTTTTAACTGCAATTCAAATAATAACTCATATAATTGTTTTATGTCAACATTAGTAATTCTACATATTTCATCTATATGTATAGGAATTTGTCCTATAATCTTAAATATTTTTTCCTCTTTATCATTTAATTTGTCCTCTTTTATATGGTTTTTATTCCTATACTGTAAAGATAATAACTGGAATAAATCCTCTAAACATGTAAAAACATAAGCTCCATCTCTTATAAGTTTATTTGTTCCCTTACTTTTAGAAGAAAATATAGAACCAGGTACTGCCATAACATCTTTTCCCTGTTCTAATGCACAACTGGCCGTTATTAAAGCTCCACTTCTATCTTCTGCCTCAACAATAATTACAAGATCACTAAGTCCACTTATGATTCTATTTCTTAATGGAAAATTGTAAGGATAGGGTTTTGTTTTAGGAATAAACTCAGATAATACGCATCCATCTTTTGAAATATTCCCATATAACTTTTTATTTTCAGCAGGATATATTACATCTACACCTGAACCAAGTACTCCACAAGTATATCCAGCATTTTCAACACAAGCTCTATGAGCACAACTGTCAATTCCTCTAGCCATACCACTTATTACATTAATATTGTTCACAGAAATTTCTTTACTTATTAATGAAGCCGCATTTTCTCCATAAAAACTACAGTTTCTAGCTCCTACAATAGCAACACTTAAATTAGTATTTAACTTTTCAATGTTACCTTTATAAAATAAAACTGCTGGGCAATCTTCATAATTTTTTAACTTTTCAGGATATTCCTTTTCATAAAAGTTTACAGTTTTGATTTCTTCTTTAAAACAGTACTCCAGCATACTTTTCAATTTTTCCATATCCCAGGCTTTATTTAATTCCATATATATTTTGTCACAGTTCTTACTAGAGTATATGTAACTATTATTACAAATATTTTGTTCATATATTTCCTGCATACTCTTAAACTTTTTTAAAATATTAATTTTTATTTTATTAGATATCCTAACAGAAGCAAACCATAGATCATATACATTCATGTGCTATTCACACCCCTTGCCAATAATATGTAAAAATTATGCTCACAATTTAAATATTTTATTCCTAATTAATAAAATTTTACTTACAATCTATTCACCTTCTAAAAGTTACATTTACATACATAGTTTATATATGTTATATTATTTATTAAATAATATATTTTATTGAGGAGATTATAATTATGAATAAATTATTATTTGGAATATCTGGACTTCCATTAGGAGATGGTACTACTAAATTTAATTATTCCTCTGCTATAGACTACCTAGCCTCTTTAGGTCTTGATGCTATGGAATTACCCTTTGTCCGCTTCATAAATGTAACAGATAAAAACAAAGATTCCATACTGCAGAAAAAAACAGAAAATAATTTTTATCTCTCTGCTCATGGCTCATATTTTATAAATTTGAATGCAGATGAATTAGAAAAACAATTACAATCCTTAGAAAGAATTTCAAAATGTGCGTCTGCACTATCTAAAGTCAACGGAAGAAGTTTAATATTTCATCCTGGCTTTTATTTAAAAAGTTCTAAAGAAGAAACTTATAATACCATAAAACAAAATTTACTAAAATTACCCTATGAGCATGTAGACTATCGCCTAGAAACTACAGGTAAAGGCAGCCAATTTGGAAGTTTAAAAGAATTGGTCTCTCTATGCAAAGATGTTCCTTCCTGTAAATTATGCGTAGACTTTGCACATATACATGCCAGGTATAACGGCGCATTAAAAGATTATAATGATTTTGCACAAATTTTAGAATATATACAAGAAAATCTTGGCGAAGAAGCTTTAATGGATATGCATATACATATATCCGGCATACGTTACAGCCAAAAAGGTGAGCTAAATCATTTACCTTTTCTTGAAAGTGATTTTAATTATATAGAATGCTTGAGGGCTTTAAAAAACTTTCAGGTGAAAGGGTGCATAATATGTGAGAGCCCTATACTTGAAAAAGACTCCCTGCTGCTGAAAAATACCTATGAAAAATTATAACATTTTTACATTAAGAGATTAAACTATCGTGTTATTGTCAAGAATTAACTAGAGGTGATAACATAGATGTCTATTAAAATAAATACAGCTTCTTTTTTAGGTATAGACGGAAACATTATATCAGTTGAAGTAGATGTGAAACGTGGATTCCCGTCTTTTAATATAGTAGGTCTTGCAGATACTTCAGTAAAAGAATCTAAAGAGAGAGTAAGAGCTTCTATTATAAATTCTGGATTTGAATTTCCCGTAAAAAAAATAACAGTAAATTTGGCTCCTGCAGATATCAAAAAGGTAGGTTCCCTTTTTGATTTACCTATAGCTATAGGAATATTGATTGCCACAAATCAAATAAACTTTCATGATTCAGAAGATTTTTTAATTATGGGGGAACTTTCACTGTACGGAGATTTAAATAAAATAAGAGGAGTACTTCCAATAACAATGGAAGCCATAAAAAATAATATAACAAATTTTATAGTTCCTCTAAATAATGCAAAAGAATGCTCTTCAATAAAGGGAAGTAACTGCTATGCCTTTAAAAATTTAAAAGAAGTATCATATTTTATAAAATATAGAGATTTGCTTCCCTACAATTATAAAAAAACATATCAAAAAAGACACTTTTCACTTGATTTTTCAGATATATTAGGCCAGGAAAGTTCCAAACGTGCCCTAGAAGTTGCTGCTGCGGGGAACCATAATATACTCATGGCAGGACCTCCTGGTTCAGGTAAAACCATGATGGCTAAAAGAATGCCCACCATATTACCTAATTTAAGTTACGCAGAAGCCCTGGAAGTTACTAAAATATACAGTATAAGCGGAAATTTAACTGAAAACGAAGGACTCCTAACTAATCCTCCATTTAGAAGTCCCCACCATACCAGTACCCCCATTTCTCTAGTAGGAGGGGGAAAAAATCTAATGCCAGGTGAAATATCTCTTGCCCATAATGGAATACTCTTTTTGGATGAAATATTAGAATTCAAAAAAAATGTTCTTGAAGTTTTAAGACAGCCTTTAGAAGAGAAAAAAATAGTTATAAATAGAGCCTCTGGCAGTGTTACTTTTCCATGTAACTTTATGACTATTTTAGCTACTAACCTGTGTCCTTGTGGAAATTTCGCATCTAATAGACCTTGCACTTGCACTGACTATGAGAGGAAAAGATATATATCAAAATTATCTAGGCCTTTTATCGATAGAATAGATCTATTTGCATCTGTAAATCCCCTTGATTTTAAGTACATTGAAAATCATTCAAAAGGAGAATCCTCTAAAAATATAAAAAAAAGAGTGGAGAACGCCAGAAAAATCCAGAAAGAAAGATTTAAAAAAGAAGATATACATTACAATTCAGATATGAACAGTACACTTATAAGAAAATACTGTAAACTTAATAGAAAATCTATAGAACTAATAAAAAGAATTTATACCAAATATAATTTAACTACTAGAGCTTATGGTAAAATATTGAAGGTGTCCAGAACTATAGCTGACCTAGAAAACTGCCAGTATATAAAAGAACCTCATATAAAAGAAGCCCTATACTACAGAAAATTTGTGGATAAAGATTTTATATAGCATCAATTTACTGTAAATTATAGAATTTTTTAAAAAAATCTTTATTTTATTTTACAAAAATTATATAATATGTATAATAAAAGTTATTTCATACAAAAATTATAAGAAATAGGGTGATTATATGTATTTTATATCTGTTATACTTGGGTTAACATTTGGACTTATATTGTTTCTAATTGGAATAAAAACGAGGAATACTGATATTATAAGCATTGGAAGTGTACTTTCTATATTTTTTTTATTAATTTTCATAAATATATACATACCTAATCTAATACACAACTTAAATTGGGGATTAATCAGAATGAATAAATAATAGTTATAGTTTATTATAAATTTGCTACATAAAAAATAAGGTACACATAGCAAATTTTTATCACAAATGATATAATAATAAAAAAGTTTTCAAATGAAAGGGGAAAATTTATGCATTCTTTTAACAAGGATATAGGTTCCCTGGGCGAAGATATTGCTAAAAATTATTTAAACCAAATTGGATACACTGTACTTGAGAGAAACTTCCGGTGTAAAGTAGGTGAAGTAGATATTATAGGAAGAGATGGTGATTATATTTGTTTTATAGAAGTTAAATCCCGTTATGGAAAATTATACGGGAATCCCTGCGAATCTGTAAATTATTCTAAGCGTCTTAAAATCTACAAAACAGCCAATATATATATAATGAGAAAAAAGTTATTTAAATTTAACTTTAGATTTGATATAATAGAAATTATATTTAATACCTATAATGATGTTCCATCTATAAAACTTATTAAAGACGCTTTTCAAATATAACTTTATCTGCTTTTTATACTATGTTTTTTAAAAAACTGGTCCTATGTATTCTACAGGTGCCGTACTTCCTTATGGCACCAATATGTTCTTTAGTTCCATATCCTGAATTATTCTGAAAATTATATTGGGTATAAATTTTGGAATATTCTTTCATAAGCTCATCTCTATATACTTTAGCTATAATTGAAGCTGATGCTATACTTACACTTTTTGAATCACCTTTTATTATAAATTCATTGTGAACAGGTAAGTTTCTAACTACATAACCATCAGATAGAACTAAATCTACAGATAATTTCAAACCCAACACAGCCCTTCTTAGAACCTCATTGTTACACCATGAAATTCCTCTCTTATCTATTTCCCTATTATTTATAACTGCAATATTATAGTCTAAGGCTTTTTCTTTTATGATCTCCGATAATTCATATCTACATTTTGGAGTAAGCTTTTTAGAATCTTTTATACCCAAAATCAATTTACTATCTTCTTCATAATCTAAGTTCAATATAACAGCAGCTGCAGCTATAGGACCTGCTAGAGGACCTCTTCCTACCTCATCTGTTCCTGCCACATATGTATAATTCCCAAAACGCTTGTCAAATTTATACATGCTTTTTACTCTTTCAATTTCCTTTTTTTTATTTAAAATAAATTTATAAAAACTGAAATATAAATTATTTACATTTTTTCTCTTATCCATTTTCAAATTTTCCAAAATCCTCATAAAGCTATGGTGGTTATCATAATTAAAATAATTTTGTTTTAAATTATTAACTTCTTTTTTTATTTTTTCAAAATTAAATTTTTCTAAGTTATCCCAAAATAAATTTTCTATTTTATTCCTGTCTTCAGCCATATAAAATTACACCTTTCAAAAAATTCATTTCAATAATACATTATTTTAAGGTCTTTCAAGAGAAATAGGCCCTAATTTTCCTCCTCTGAATTCATCTAATATCATTATAGAAACTCTATTATAATCTATTCCTCCACCAGATACTATAGCACCTCTCTTTCTTGCTATAGTATCCATATTCTCTAAAGCATCCTCATTCAAACTATCTAATTTATATCTACTTATTATCCTGTCAGCATAATCTTTGCACAGGGTTTTTAAAAGACTCAATGCTAGATTTTCTATATCCATAATTTCATCTTTTATAGCCCCAGTAAAAGCTAAATGTAATTGTGTCTCTTCACTTTCCAGTTTGGGCCACAGTATACCTGGTGTATCCATAAGTTCTACTCCTAATTTAGTTTTAATCCACTGTCTACTTCTTGTAACTCCCGGTCTATCTGCTATTTTGGCTATACTGCTTTTAGCCATTTTATTTATAAACGAGGATTTACCTACATTTGGTATTCCTACTACCATAACTCTATCAACTATTTTTGAAACACCTTTTTTTTTCATTCTATTATGCTTTTCTTCTAATAATTCATTTAACATAGGTCTTATACTTTTCAATCCCTGACCTGTATTACAATTTACTGCCAAAACCCTTATATTTTCTTGTGAAAGACAATTTATCCACTTCTTAGTTATAACTTCTTCACTTAAATCACTTTTATTTAATAATATTATTCTGGGTTTATTATTACAGATATTATCTATATCTGGATTTTTACTACTTCTTATAATCCTGGCATCTCTCATTTCTATAACAACATCTACTAGCTTCAGATTTTCTTTTATCTCCCTTTTAGTCCTAGCCATATGTCCAGGAAACCAATTTATAGCCATATGTTCCCTTCCTCTCTAATTTGCAGCTGAACTTAAACTTCCCATTCTATTAAAGGGATATATTCTAAAGGCTGCTCTTCCCACTACCATTTTATAACTCACAAAACCTACATCGGAAAATCTGCTATCCCTACTGTTATTCCTGTTATCTCCAAGTACAAATACCGTATCTGCAGGTACTGTAACTTCATTAAAATCACTTACCATAGGCTCCAATATATAAGGCTCATTCTTAAGTACATCATTTATATAAAGCTTTCCATTTTCAATTTTTACTCTTTCTCCACCTACAGCAACTACTCTTTTAATAAATTTCTCTTTGGGGTCTGCCGGATATTTTATTACTACTATATCTCCAGGTTTTGGTGCTCTAAAATAATAACTCACTTTTTCTACAATCAATCGATCCTTGTTATTTAAGGTAGGATCCATAGAATGACCATCTACGCTTACAGTTTCAAACACAAAAGTTATGATTAAAAATGCCGCTATAATAGCTACTATTATTGATTTACCAAGCTCTATCAACTCTTTTAACAAAATCTCACACCACCTTAACATACAAAAAAGGGACTTTATAAGGCCCCTTTTCTATTTTAATATTTCTTTTACTTTAGCTGCTTTACCTACTCTATCTCTTAAATAATACAATTTGGCTCTTCTTACTTTACCCCTTCTTACCACGTCTATTTTTTCTATTATAGGAGCATTAATTGGGAATGTTCTTTCAACACCAACACCATAAGCAACTCTTCTCACTGTAAAGGTTTCTCTTACGCCGCCATTTTGTTTCTTCAAAACTATACCCTCAAAAACCTGTACTCTCTGCCTATTTCCTTCTTTGATTTTTACATGAACCTTTACTGTATCTCCTATGTTAAAGTTCGGTAAATCAGTTCTAATATATTCTGATTCTATTTGTTTTATTATGTCTAACATTGTGCATAACCTCCTAAATAATTATTCAACGTTCTTATCCAATATGATTTATAAATAGAGGAACGCTGGTATGGCACAAAAAAAATTTTATCACAATGATATATTTTTTTCAACCTATAATTTAAATCTTCAATTTATAACTTAAAATCTATATGTACACCATTTAGTCAGTATATCCATTTTCATATAAGTTTATTAGTTTTTCATCTTCTTTTGATAATTTTATTTTTTTAAATAAATCTGGCCTTTTATCTTTAGTTAACATAAGAGACTTTACCCTTCTCCATTTTCTTATATTTTCATGATGTCCTGATATAAGAACTTCAGGTACACTTTCTCCCCTAAAGCATTCTGGTCTTGTATATTGCGGATACTCAAGTACCCCATTATAAAAAGATTCATCAGTGTAACTTTCACTGCTTGAAAGTACGCCAGGTATCATCCTGCATATACTGTCTACAATAGGAATACAGGCCATTTCTCCACCAGTTACTACAAAATCGCCAATAGATATTTCTAAATCTACATACTTATAAATTCTCTCATCCATTCCCTCATAATGGCCGCATAAAAATATTAACTCTTTTTCTTTTGATAATTTTTTTGCCATGGATTGATCAAAAACTTTGCCTCTGGGTCCTAAGCTTATTACATTTCCTCCATTTTGAGTCTTTACACTTTTTATACAATCTACAATAGGCTGGGCAGTCATTATCATTCCTGCTCCCCCGCCATAAGGATAACCATCTACTTTTCTATGCTTATCTTCAGTAAAATTTCTTATATTAAAGGTATTTATATTTAAAATATTCTTTTGAATTGCCCTCCCAATTATACTGCAGTTAAATATATGAAACATCTCTGGAAAAAGAGTTAATATATCTATTTTTACATCCATGTTTCCACCGGCTTTATAATTATTTCTCCCTTTTCCACGTCTACTTTTACAACTATATCTTCTATTGCAGGAATTAAAAGTTCCTTATGGCCTTTTATCCAATAAACATCATTTCGGTAAGTATGCAATACCTCTGATATCTTCCCATAATAAACTCCTTTTTCATCTATTACCCTGCAGCCTATCATATCTACAACAAAATATCTTCCCTCTTCTAATTTGACTGCATCTTTTCTAGGTACTTCCAAATATTTTCCTTTATATGCCATGGCTTTTTCTATAGAATCTATACCCTCAATTTTAAGTATAACCTTCTTTGCTTGAAGTTTACATCCAATTATATTTTTTAATATACCTTCTACATATACAGATTTTAAGTCTTTAAATCTTTTAATATCGTCAGTTAAAGGATACACTTTTAGTTCTCCTTTTATTCCATGAGTATTTATTATTTGTCCTACAGTTATAAATTCTTTCATAGAACATAATGTCCTGTATTATAACTAATTAAATATTTTATAAATAAACCAGGACAATTTCACCTCGTTTTCGCTAAATATTAGAAAATCATAAAATGCATTTTATAATAATATAAGAGTTAGGTAAGCTAACTCTTATATTATCTCTACAACAACTCTTTTGTTTTCCTTTATAGCTGCCGCTTTTACTACAGTTCTTATAGCTTTAGCTATTCTCCCCTGCTTTCCTATTACTTTTCCCATATCCTCTGGTGCAACTTTCAATTCAAGAATTATAGATTGCTCACCTGCAATTTCATTTACTTGAACCATATCTGGGTTATCCACTAACGATTTAGCGATAATTTCCACTAATTCTTTCATTCAATACACCCCCAGTTAATTACTTACCAAGCTTATCCTTCAGCCCTGCCTTATCAAAAAGCTTCTTTACAACATTTGTTGGTTGAGCACCATTTTTTATCCACTTTACAGCTTTTTCTTCATCAAACTTAACGGTAGTTGGCTCAGTTGTAGGATTATAGTATCCTATTTCTTCCACAAATCTACCATCCCTAGGGGATCTTGAATCTGCTACAACAATTCTATAAAATGGAGCTTTCTTAGCACCCATTCTTCTTAATCTTATTTTTACTGCCATTAATATCACCTCCTTAGTAGTATAAAAGCTAAAATACTATTATTATATTTTAAAAAGGAAGTTTCCCAAATGGGCCCTTTTTAAAACCTTTCTTCATTCCGCTAAACTGCTTCATTGCTTTCTTTATCTTCTCAAAATCTTTAAGAAGTTTATTTACTGTCTGTATAGTAGTACCAGAACCCATTGCTATTCTTTTTTTTCTTGAAGAAGAAGCACTTACAATAGAAGGCTTTCTTCTTTCTTTTAAAGTCATAGAATTAATTATGGCTTCAATTTTTACAAGTTCTTTTTCTCCCTGGGATAAATCTATTCCCTTTAATTCCTTCATATTTGCCCCAGGAACCATTTCTATAATTTTACTTATAGGTCCTAGTTTTTTAGTTTGCTCCATTATTGCCAAAAAGTCTTCAAAGTTAAATTCCTTATTAAGCATTCTGTCTCCTAACTTTTTGGCTTCTTCTTCATCAATTGACTGCTGTGCCTTTTCTATAAGTGAAAGTACATCTCCCATTCCTAATATTCTTGAGGCCATTCTATCTGGATAAAACACTTCAAAATCATTCATTTTTTCCCCGACACCTACAAATTTTATAGGCTTACCGGTGATTGCTCTTATGGAAAGAGCCGCTCCACCCCTTGTATCTCCATCTAATTTTGTAAGCACAACTCCACTTATGTTAAGCTGATGATCAAAGCTAGATGCCACATTGACAGCATCCTGACCAGTCATAGAATCCACTACCAGCATTATTTCATGGGGATTTATATTTTCTTTAATTTGTTTTAATTCATCCATCAATTCTTCATCTATTTGAAGTCTACCTGCCGTATCTATTATAACTACATTTAAACCATTATTTTGAGCATAGGATACAGCACCTTTACATATATCTACTGGGCCTACTTTATCTCCCATAGAAAATACAGGTATATCAATTTCTTTTCCAACCACTTGAAGCTGTTTTATTGCTGCAGGTCTATATACATCACAAGCTACTAAAAGTGGGTTTTTATTCTTTTTTCTAAGCTGTAGGGCCAATTTACCACACATTGTAGTTTTTCCTGCACCTTGAAGTCCTACTAGCATTATTATAGTTAATCCATTAGAAGCATATTCAATAGAACTCTGGCTGTTACCCATTAAAGATGTAAGTTCTTCATTTACTATTTTTATAACTTGCTGTGCTGGAGTCAAACTCTTTAGTACTTCTTCTCCCAAACATTTTTCACTAACACCTTTAACAAAATTCTTTACTACTTTATAGTTAACATCTGCCTCTAAAAGAGCCAGTTTTACTTCCCTCATAGCATCTTTTATATCTTTTTCAGAAAGTTTGCCTTTACCTCTAAGCTTTTTTAAGGTCTCCTGGAGCTTAGAAGCTAATCCTTCAAAAGCCATGCTAATCCTCCTAAACTCAAATATTATTTATTATATAATTTTTTATCTTATCTAATAGTTCTTTATTTTCACTACGGTACAGTGAGTTTATAAAATTAAGAATAGATTTCTTACTTTCTTCCATATTTTTTTTATCTTTCATTAAATTAAGTTTATCTTCGTATTGTAATAAAATCATATGGCATCTTTTTATAATGTCATATACTGCCTGCCTGCTAGTATTAGTATGTTCAGCTATTTCTGCAAGGGATAGATCTGCATTATAATACAGTTCCATAACATTTCTCTGTTTTTCTGTTAAAAGCTTACCATATATATCAAGTAATATGGAAAGCTGTACTCTCTCTTCCATAATACCCTCTCAATTTAAAATTTCTTAACGTATTTTATAATATCAAAATTCACAGAAGGTGTCAAGTATTTTTACTTAACACTTAAAATAATGCTTCTACAAACTCTTTACTTTTAAATTCCTGTAAATCATCTATACCTTCTCCAACTCCTATTAATTTTACTGGTATATTTAACATATGTTTTATAGATATTACTATCCCTCCTTTAGCAGTTCCGTCTAATTTAGTAAGTATTATACCATTCACAGGACAAACCTCCATAAACTGCTTAGCCTGCTGCACTGCATTTTGTCCTGTTGTAGCATCTAATACAAGGAAAGTCTGCCTGTTAGCTTCTTTGTATTCTCTATCTATTACTCTGTTTATTTTCCCCAGTTCCTCCATTAAATTTTTCTTATTATGTAGTCTCCCTGCTGTATCACATATTAGCACATCCGCTTTTCTCGCCTTAGATGCTTGGATGGCATCAAAGATCACCGCAGCTGGATCTGACCCAGATTGATGCTTTATTATATCAACCCCTGCCCTCTGACTCCATACTTCCAGTTGTTCTATAGCCGCCGCTCTAAAAGTATCCGCTGCAGCCATAATTACTTTATAACCATCATCTTTTAGTTTATAGCACATCTTACCTATAGATGTAGTCTTGCCCACACCATTTACACCTATTACTAAAATTATCTCTGGAATACTCTCAGGTTTAATGCTATTTTCTTCATAACCCAATATATCCAATATAACCTCTTTTAAACAATTACTTAGAAGAGAAGGATCTTTTATTTTATTTTCTTTTATTTTTTTCTTTAGGCTCTCTATAATATATAATGTGGTCTCCACCCCTATATCACAAGTTATAAGTATCTCTTCTAACTCCTCATAAAGTTCTTCATCTATGCTAACTGCCCTACTTAAAAGATCTGTTACTTTTTCCGTTAAGTTATTTTTAGTTTTCTCAAGTCCATTCTTTAGTTTATTAAAAAATCCTTTAAACATGGTATATCTGTCCTTTCAATATAAATATTTATAATTAAGATGACTGCTTCAATTTTAAAGAGACTATTTTTGAAACCCCTTTTTCCTCCATGGTAACTCCATATAGAATATCACTCACTTCCATAGTTCCCTTTCTATGGGTTATTACAATAAACTGGGTGTCTTTAGAAAATCTTTTAAGAAATTGTGCATACCGTAGCACATTTGCATCATCTAATGAAGCTTCTATTTCATCCAGTATACAAAAAGGAGTAGGCTTAATTTTAAGTATGGCAAATAAAAGAGCTATTGCAGACAATCCCTTTTCCCCTCCAGACATAAGGTTTATATTTTTCAGTTTTTTACCTGGTGGCTGTACTGCTATATCTATATTTCCAGTAAGTTCATCTCCTTTAGTAAGTATCAAATCCGCACTTCCACCTTTGAATAACTCTCTAAAAGTATAATTAAAATTTATTTTTAATTTACTAAAATTTTCTTTAAACACACCTTTCATTTTTTCTGTCATTGCATCTATTACTTTTTTTAACTCTTGCTTTGATTTTACTAAATCCCCTTTTTGGGCATGTAAAAATGCTACCTTTTCCTCTAAATTCTTATATTCTTCTATAGCACCTAAATTTACTATTCCAAGCCTGGAAATACTATTTTTTAAGCGTACTATTTCACTATTATACTCCTCTAAATTTTCTATTTCTCTATCATATTGCATGGCTTCATCATAGGTAATTTTTATATCTTCTTGCAGTTTTAAATGTATATTATCTTTTTGAGAAATTAATCTGGTAAGGGTAAGTTGTATTTTATGAAGCGATGTTTCCTTTTTATTTATGGAAAGATTTAAAATTTCTATTTGCTCATTACTATTATTTATTTTTTGTTTTAGTTTAATTATCATTAAATTGCTTTCTTCTATGTCTCTTTGTGAAATCTCTATTTTTTGTTTTAAATCTTTTATTTCTTCTTCATTTAAGTTTATATCTAACTGGTTTTTATGTATATTTTTTTCACAAATTTTAATTTCCTCGTCCACAGTATGTTTCTTGGCATCTGTTTCTTCTATTTCACTGGTTAACCTAGCTGATTCACTTTTTCCATTTAAAATACTTTCACTAATTTGAGCTTTTTTCACTTTTAAATTCATAAGTTCTTCTTTAAAATTTGTAATATGTTCCCTGCTATCTTTTAATTCTTCTTCTATTTTTAAAATATAACCATTATTTTCAAGTTCATCTTTACAATAATTATTTAATTTTTCCTCTTCTTCCTTCAATTTTTTCAGACTAAGTTTCTTATTTTCATTAATCACATATATTTCTTTATTAGCTATTTTTTTATTTTCTATTAATTTTTTAGTTTCTTTTTCTAGAGTATTATTTTCTTGCTGCAATTTAGTCAATTCTATATTTTTTAAATAGACTTCTTCCTTTAAAGTGACATTTTCTTTATCAAGTATATTCATATCCTCTTTGCACTTTTTTATATTTTCATTCAAGACTGTTAAAGTTTGAGTAATATTTTTTATTTTAGCTAAGGTTTCTTCTATTTCTCTCTTCCTGCCTATTATATTGCTGCTTCTCTTTTCCAAACTTCCTCCTGTAATTGCTCCTCCAGAATTTACCACATCGCCGGATAGAGTAACTATTCTAAAACTATATTCCCCTAATTTGGCTATTTGAAAAGCATTATCTATATTTTCACAAATTATTGTCCTGCCTAGTATATAATTTAAAACATCTTTAAATTCTTCATTGTAACTTACAAGTTCACTGGCAACTCCAATATAGCCTTTTATCTTTTCAAACCTACGTACATTTAAAGTTCTTCTCCCCTTAACTGTAGAAATAGGTAAGAAAGTAGCCCTACCTATATTATTTTTTTTCAAATATTCTATGAGAGTTTTAGCTACAATTTCATCTTTAGTTATTACACTAGATATATTATTTCCCAGTGAAATTTCTATGCAAGTCTCAAATTTCTCATGCAAACTTATTACTTCACCTACTAAAAAACAGCTCTTTTCAGGTATATCCAGTTTATGACTTTTTATACGTTCCATAAGTATTTTTACGGCTCTATTATATCCCTCATAATGTTTATGAAAATTTACAAGCATTGTATAGTTTGCTTCTAATCTGTTATATTCTCCACTTAATTTTTGTAATTCCCTTTCTTTACCCTGAAAAATATTATTTAGCTTTAGGATTTCTTTATT
This sequence comes from Candidatus Clostridium eludens, assembly GCF_045310515.1. NCBI lineage: Bacteria > Bacillati > Bacillota > Clostridia > Eubacteriales > Clostridiaceae > Clostridium > Candidatus Clostridium eludens. The sequence goes on from NZ_JBJHZX010000013.1 coordinate 60,514, forward strand.
ATTTTCATCAATTTTTTTTTCATTGCTTGATATATGGTTTTTAATATCGGAAATTCTTATAAGCAATTTTTCTTTATTTACAGAGTTTGTTTCAATACATTTATTATAACTTTCACAGGAACCTTGTATATTTTTAACTCTTTCTAACATACTTTCTATATCTTTTTTAATTGATACAATATTATTTTTCAAATTTGAAATATGATTAAAATACTTTATTTTATCGTCTTTCAATTTCTTATATAAATTCTCCTTACCGGAAATATTATATTCAATTTTCTTTATACTATTTTCATAGTCCAGTATACTACTAGTAACTTCTTTCTCCTTACTTTCCAGTTTTAAAAGGTTCTGATTTTGTAAATTTACCTTTTCTAACTTTTTATCCTTATCATATTCCATTTGTTTCAACTCTAAATAATTTCTTTTTACATTACCTTTTAAATCTTCTATTTTTTGTTTCAAAAGTCTTATTTCATTCTCCGTTTGCTGAATCTTTTCCTTTTTATCATAATAATTTTCTTTGTATTTAGCATTTTTTCCGTTAATATTTTCAATTTGTGCATTATAACTATTTATGTTATACTTCAACTTTGCAAGTTCTTCATTCAATTCTGCATTACTATTAGTTATATCTTTTATAGATTTTTCTAGCTTGTCTACTTTATATTGTACCTTTTTTAAGGAATGTACTAATATTGTTATTTCCTTCTCTTTCAGTTCTTCCGACAGCCTTAAAAACTCACTGGCCTTTTTATTTTCCTGTTCAAGAGGTTTTAGTCTTTCCTCATAAGTTTTTAAAATATCTTCTATCCTTATTAAATTCACTTCAGTATTTTGTAATTTTTTTTCAGCTTCTCCTCTTCTCCACTTAAATTTAACAATACCTGCAGCCTCTTCTAACACAAGCCTTCTATCTTCTTGTTTTCCACTTAACAATGCATCTATCCTGCCTTGCCCTATTATAGAATACCCTTCTCTCCCTATTCCTGTGTCCATAAAAAGTTCGTGTATATCTTTTAGTCTGCACTGCACATTATTTATGTAATATTCACTTTCCCCAGACCTATAAAGCCTTCTAGAAACAGTTATATTGGAATACTCAAGGGACAGTTTTTTGTCTTCGTTATCTAAAGTAAGAGAAACCTGACACAATCCTAAAGATTTTCTAAACTGCGTACCTGCAAAGATAACATCTTCCATTTTGCCTCCTCTTAAATTCTTTACACTCTGCTCCCCCAGCACCCACCTAACTGCATCTGAAATATTACTTTTTCCACTTCCATTTGGTCCCACTATAGAGGTAATTCCTCCTGTAAATATTAACTCCGTTTTATCTGCAAAAGACTTAAATCCTTTTATTTCAATAGCCTTTAAAAACATACAACAACTCCTCACCTAGTAAAAAAACATTGGAAGTAATCCAATTATAAACATAAATACCACGAAAACTATTAATACTTTTAACATCTTATCTCTAGTATTTTTTTTCATAATACTCATCTCCCTTGCAAAGATTTTTGCTTTTATAATTGTCTATTATATAATCATCTAACAATATAGATTTACTTAAATCTTTCCCAGTTATATTTAGGGTTTCTCTATCCATTGAAGAATCTTGTACAACTTCTATAAAACAATCATTAAATTTTTCTTGCATATGGTTAAAATATTCTTTTTTATTGGCATAAAGTTTAGAAAGATCTCTAGTATTTATTTTGATAGTTATATATCCCTTATAATGTGCAGGTATATTTTCTTCTATAATGCTATTATAAATGCTGCCTTCTACAAGTTCTCTAAATGCAGGATGAAAAGGGCCTGCTATTACATCTTTTTGCAAATTTATATTTTCCGTAGGTTGAAGTCCCATTCTTATTACCTGTATTTTATTAGCCTTTAAAATGCAATATAAAATCTTACATATATCTACCGCCTGAGAAAGTTTATATGGCTCATATTGATTCTTTCTATACATATGCTCCATAGCAGTACCTTTTATCACTAGAGCAGGATATAACCTGTATATGTCAGGTTTCATACTTATTGAACTTTTTACTGTTTCTATATCTTTTTCAAAAGTATCATGAGGTAATCCCAGCATAACCTGATGTCCCAATACAAATTCATATTTTTTTATAAGGTAGGATGCCAACCTTACATCTTCGGCAGAATGTCCTCTTCCCGATTTTAAAAGCACTTCCCTATCTAATGACTGTATACCAAGCTCTATTATATCTACAGAATATTCCTTTAAATTATCCAGTATAAATTTATCAATATAATCTGGCCTGGTAGATAGGTGAATATAATCTATATCTCCTCTATCTTTATACTCTTTGGCTACCTTCAACAGATTTCTTTGCTTATCTATTGGTATGGCAGTAAAGGTCCCTCCAAAAAAAGATACTTCTACTATAGAATTTTTTCTTTTTATAGTTTCCAAATACTGTTCTATAGTACTTCTTACAAAACCCTCATCAACCTTTTGTTCATTTCCAGTAATTATAGTTTGATCACAAAAAATACAACTATGGGGACATCCCTCATGGGGAACAAATATAGGTATTATATAATGTCTATTTTGCATCCATCCCCATCTCCTTATCATGTTTATTTTCATATACTAACTCTTTCAAAGCATTATGGGCCGCATTTTGTTCCGATTCCTTTTTACTATATCCTACACCGCTTCCTAAAACACTATTATCCACACACACTTCAGTATAAAATTTTCTTCTATGAGGAGGGCCTTCATATTTTGTAAGTATATATTCTATATGTATATCTCCATTTTGTTGTATAATTTCCTGAAGATTGGTTTTATAATCCAGTATTATTTCGTTTCTCATAGCCTTTTCTATAATATCTTCAAAATTGCTTATTATAAATTTCTTAGTTTTCTCATATCCAGAATCCATATAAATTGCCGCAATAACAGCTTCAACACAATTTGCCAGTATGGAAGTTCTCTCACGACCTCCCGTAATCTCTTCACCTTTACTCATTTTCATATACTTTCCAATATTCCACTTTTTAGCTACCTCATATAAGGAATTTTCACAAACTATTAATGCCCTTTTTTTTGTAAGTTCTCCTTCTGATTTATTTTTATATATTAAAAACAAATATTCAGATATACAAAGTTGCAGTACGGAATCTCCTAAAAATTCCAACCTTTCATTAAACTTTACTCCTTTTTTTCCATTAGCATAAGAACTATGAGTTAATGCTGTATTTATTAATTCTTTGTCCTTAAAGCATATATCCAATGTCTTTTCCACTTCTTCAAAAAAATTTATTTTTTTCTCCATTTTATATTTCTCCCTCGAAATCTATTCTTCAGTCTGCTGAAAAGTTGTATATTAAGTTTTATTAACAAATTCAAGAATAAATTTACTTTTATTATAAAATACCTATAATACACTATACATATGCACACAAAAATTTAAACTTAAAGTCCCGTGTGAAACGGGACTTTATCATCTACTACTATTCTTCAATATGAGCCTTTATGTACTCAACTACATCTCCTACTACTTTCACCTTTTCCGCTTCTTCATCCGGTATTTCTAAATCAAATTCTGTTTCTATCGCCATTATCAACTCAACTATATCAAGTGAATCTGCACCCAAATCGTCAATAAAGGATGATTCCAAAGTTATTTCCTCTGAATCTATACCGAGTTGCTCGGATATTATTTTCTGTATTTTTTCAAAAATCATAATTTTACCTCCAAAAAATTTTTATACATAAATAATATTATATAACTTATGTACCGTCAACAACAACTATTGTTAAAACTATATAAATTAGTTTATATCAATATACTTATAATTATTTTTGCTAAAATATTATTCCTTTTCTTCTTCATATATTTTTTCTATTTCAAATTTTATTTTATCTATAACTCTATTCTCATAACATGCTACCGCTTGTTTTACTGCATTTTTAAAAGCTTTACCATTAGAATTCCCATGTGCTTTTACACATATTCCCCTAGAACCTAAAAAAGCAGAACCTCCATATTCTGAATAGTCTAATCTAGTTTTTATCCTCTTAAAAACAGATTTTAAAAAGATGCCTCCTAATTTAGCAGTAGTTGATTTCATAATCTCTTCTTTTAACATGTTAAGCAAATTTAAAGATACACCTTCATAGGTTTTTAGAACTGTATTTCCTACAAATCCGTCGCAAACCAGTATGTTTACATCTCCATTTGTGGCTTCTCTTGGTTCTACATTACCCACAAAATTCAAATCCATGTTTTTTAAAAGTTTATAGGTATTTTTAGTCAATTCATTACCTTTCTCCTCTTCTATACCTATATTTATAAGACCTATTGATGGATTTTTTATTTTCAATACATTTTCAAAATATATCTTTCCCATAAGTGAAAACTGCAAAAGATACTGAGGTTTACAGTCCACATTAGCTCCAGTATCTATAATCATAAAAGCTCCATTTTTGCCGGGTATCATAGGTGCAAGTGCTACCCTTTCTATACCTTTAATCCTTCCCACAACTAAAGTTACACCAGCCATAAGTGCTCCTGTACTTCCTGCAGATACAGCAGCATCTGCTTTTCCTTCTTTCACAAGCTGAAGTGCTTTTACCAGACTAGAATCTTTTTTTCTCCTTACTGCCATTACTGGTGATTCTTCAGTAGTTATAATCTGCCTGGTATCTAAAATATCTATTCTGCTTTTATCATATTGATATTTACTTAATTCTGTTTCAATGAGTTCTTTTCTTCCGGTTATAATTATATCTACATTCTGAGCTTTAACTGCTTCAACTACGCCTTCTACTACTGAGCCAGGTGCAAAATCTCCTCCCATACCGTCCACAGCAATTATCATAATTTATTTCACATCCTTAAATGTAGTGGCTTAGATTTTATTGGAACTAAAATCAAATATTAACATTATACCATAAGATAATTCTCCTTAAAACATCTTAACTATAAAAAACCCATCAAATTGTTTTATCAAAATAAATTATAAATAAAATAAAACAAAAGGATGGGATTCTTATGTAAGATTTATTAGCAGTTTCACTAATTTTCAGTTAAAACAACTTCTTTACCTTTATAATATCCACAGTTCTTGCACACTCTATGGGCAAGTTTCATTTCATGACATTGAGGACACTCAACTAATTGTGGCGCATTTAACTTAAAAGTTTGTGCCCGCCTTGAGTCCCTTCTTGCTTTTGAGAATTTTCTAGCTGGATTTCCCACAGTAAACACCTCCTTAATCAGTGAAAAACATATCTTTTAGCTTTGCTAATCTTAGATCAATATCATGGCTTTTGCACTGGCATTCAAACTTGTTTAAATTAGTGCCACACTGTTGACATAACCCCTTACAATTCTCTTTGCAAAGCCTCTTTATTGGTAAGGTCAGTATAATGTTATTTTGTATTACTTGTGTAATATCTATAACATCACTATTTATAAATATGATTTCATCATCCCTATCCACTTTATCAATATTTGTGAACTTTTCAACAATTGCAATATCTATTGCATACGGAAATTTTTCAATACACCGTGAACAGGTAAGTTCTAACACTCCTTGAAGTTTTCCCTTTAATGTAAAATCATCTTCTACTTTGCTCAAAGTTCCAATAAAACTTATGGGCTGTAATAATTTAATATATTCAATACCATCATAAAGCCCATCCTCTTGTATTATAAGATTGAGTTTTTTTTCAACTTTTTTTTCCTTCAATAATTCTGATATATTTAGTTCCACAATACTCACCTCTATACATTAGCCACAACCTATTATATAAAGGTAACCCTAAAAAGTCAAGTTATTATTGTCTTTATTGACAATAACAGAATAAAAATAAACTTTATTCTGCTATTGTCCTTATTAATTATAGATTATAGTATTTTAAAAATTTTTATACATTATTGAGTTTTTGAAGGAGACTTTTTTTCAACTATTGCTTTTGTATCCCTAGCTATCACAAGTTCTTCATTAGTAGGAATTACAAATACTTTTGTTTTTGAATCTTCAGTAGTTATCTCTACAGCCTCTCCCCTTATACTATTCTTTTGTTCGTCTATTGTAATTCCAAGATACGTAAGTCCAGAACATATTTCAGCCCTACCAACAGCAGAATTTTCTCCTACTCCTGCTGTAAATACTATGGCATCTACTCCGTCTAAAACTGCCACATAAGAGCCTATATAAGATTTTACCCTATAGTAGAATACATCTAACGCAAGCTGTGCTCTTCTGTCATGCTTGAAATTTGCAATTTCCTCTACATCCCTAAAATCACTGCTTATTCCTGACATTCCAAGTATTCCAGACTCATTATTCATTATATTATTTATCTCATCTATAGACATGTCTAATTCATTTATTAAAAATGGTATTATAGCTGGATCTATATCACCGCACCTAGTTCCCATAGCTAAACCTGCAAGTGGAGTAAAACCCATATTTGTATCTATTGACTTTCCTCTGTCCACAGCACAAATACTAGCTCCATTTCCTAAATGACAAGTTATTATTTTAAGTTCAGTTATATCTTTTCCCATAAGTCTTGCAGCTTCTTGTGATACAAATCTATGAGATGTACCATGGAATCCATACTTTCTAATTCCATATCTCTCATATAATTCATAAGGCAGCGGATAAATATAAGCATACTTCGGCATAGTATGATGGAATGCCGTATCAAATACTGCCACCATAGGTGTATCAGGCATCAATGCTTTGCAAGCATTTATTCCTATTATGTTTGGCGGATTATGCAATGGTGCTAACTTAACGCTATCCTTTAATGACTCCATAACCTTATCATCTATAAGAACCTCATCTGAGTATTGTTCACCGCCATGAACAACCCTATGTCCTACGGCAGATATCTCTGACATGTCTTTTATGACACCATGTTGTTCATCCACAAGAGCCGCTAATACTAATTTTACAGCTACCTTATGATCCTTTATAGGCTGACTTACAACATGCTTTTCGCCATTGACCTTGTGGGTTAGAAGAGAACCTTCTATTCCTATTCTTTCCACAAGACCCTTTGCTAAAACTTTTTCATCTTCCATATTTATTAATTGATACTTCAAAGATGAGCTTCCGCAATTTACCACCAATATTTTCATATGCGTTTTCCTCCTAATAAAATTAATCTTTATATTTTGTTATAATAACTCTATATTAAAGTTTATAATTATTTAATAATAAATGTCCCAGCATACTTTTAAATTTCATTAAACAGTACTACAAATAATGCTTGTTTAAAAACTCAAGTTTATTCAAAATTCTGTGTTATAATAATTTTATAACAATATAATTTAACTAGACATTTTTTATATATTATTAATAATAAATATTAATAATCATAAAATATAATAACTGTATTCAATTTATAAAGAACCCATAATATTCCACTTTAATTTATTTTATCAAATATATAGTTAACAGAATAAAAAACTATTTAATATAAAGTTAATAACATTTATTACCATAAAATCAATAACCTAAGTATATACACATGGTTCTTAAGCCTTTCTCTATAATTTTTAAGTTCACTAAAACTATTGCCGTAAAATCATTAAATTTATTACCAGGCTTACAAAGCTCTTTATGATACTTTGAAGTTTAAAGCAAAGTGAAAGCGATAACATTATGAAGAGCCAGATACATCACACTGACTTATACCACGATACACAAAAATGCTAATATGTAAAATATATACTAATATTATTTTAACCATAAATCATAAATTATACAACTATTTATATAATTTTAGCATATAAACCCTATTTTTATTATCTAACATTGTAACAAGTTCATTAAACTTATGAATATACAAACACAAAATATTTAAAAGGCTTTTAACTAAAAAATGTCCTGTATTTTCCCCCAAAAATATGTAACCTAATTCTATATAAAAATGTCTTGCTTTGATCATTTTTTGTATAAGCTATCCTTTGTTGGATTTTTTATTTAAAAATATTATACCACAAAGTGACAGCTTATTTTTCTTTAAAAATAATTATTTTCTATATAATTTTATTTATAAATAACTAGCTTTGTGCTTGAACTGCAGTTACAGCTACTACCTTTACTATATCCTCAACACTACAACCCCTTGATAAATCATTTATAGGTTTTGCAAATCCTTGACATATAGGTCCTATAGCTTCAGCATTAGCAAATCTTTGAACTAATTTATATCCTATATTTCCTGCTTGAATATCAGGGAATACAAGTACATTAGCTTTTCCTGCTACCTTACTATTAGGAGCTTTTAAGTCCGCAACTTTTTTTACTATAGAAGCATCTAACTGAAGTTCTCCATCTATAGCTAAATCAGGTCTAGCTTCCTTAGCAAGTTTTGTTGCTTTTGTAACTTTATCTACCAATTCATGGCTGGCGCTTCCCATAGTGGAAAATGAAAGCATGGCAACTCTTGGATCTATTTTACATAAATTCTTTGCAGTTTCTGCTGTAGTTACTGCAATTGAAGCTAATTCTTCAGCAGTAGGGCATACGTTTACGGCACAATCGGCAAATAAAAGGAATCCATCTTCTCCATATTCGCAATCTGGTACACTCATTAAAAATACACTAGAAACTACTGAAGCACCTGGAACTGTCTTTACTATTTGAAGTCCTGGTCTTAGGAGGTCTCCTGTTGTATGTATTGCCCCTGAAACCAAACCATCTGCATCACCAAGTTTTACCATCATTGTTCCAAAATATATAGGATCTCTAACTATTTTATCTGCTTTTTCCAGTGTAACCCCTTTATTTTTTCTAATTTCATAAAAAGCATTTGCATAACCTGCTGTCTTATCAGAAACCTCAGGATCTACTATTTCAGCTCCAGCTAAATTTACACCTAACTTTGCTGCATTTTCTTTTATTACACTCTCACTTCCTACCAAAATTATGTCTGCAATACCTTCCTTTACTATTTGCTCGGAAGCTTTAATATTCCTCTCTTCTTCTCCTTCTGCTAAAACAATTTTTTTCTTATTTGCTTTTGCATCAGCTAAAATTTTTTCCATTAATTTCATGTTATTATTCTCCTTTCAAGTTTAAAATTAATATAATTAAAATCATACACTTATACTATAATCCTTTTTAGCTATATTTTTCAATGAAAAATTATCTAATTTTAAAATTTTGTTAAAATTTTTCTTCATAATATATAAACTTCACAACTTTTTTCAAGTATTTTATTCAAAAATAATTACAATAAGCAAAATTTTACTGGTATAATGTTTATATATATTACAAAATGTTAGAATTAAATATATAGAAATAACACTAATGAAAGGAATTTTAATATATGAAAGTAGCTGGCATAATAGTGGAATATAACCCTTTCCATAATGGCCACAAATATCATATTCAAAAAACAAAATCCATAACAGACTGCCATGCCATAGTTGCAGTAATGAGTGGTAACTTTGTTCAAAGAGGAGCTCCCTCTATAATTGACAAATGGACTAAAACTAAAATGGCTCTTTTAAACGGGGTAGATCTAGTACTTGAATTACCTGTTCTCTACAGCTTATCCTCTGCAGAATTTTTCGCCTATGGAGCTGTAAGTCTTTTGGAAAATTTAGGTATAGTAGAAAATCTGTGTTTTGGAAGCGAATGTGAGGATATTGAGCTATTAAATTTAATAGCAAAAATTTTATATGAAGAACCAGAAGAATTTAAATTAACCTTGAAAGAAAAACTATCGGAAGGAATGTCTTATGCCTCTGCACGGAGCAGTGCTTTAAGTGAATTTCTTTTACATAAGTGCTATTTAAAAAATTATAATATACCAGAAATACTACATTCGCCTAACAATATTTTAGCAATAGAATATTGTAAAAGCTTAATAAAAATAAACAGTACTATTATTCCTGTTCCCATAAAAAGATTAGGAAATTGTTATAATAGTTTACATATAAATCACGGCTTTTCAAGTGCCACTTCCATTCGCCGATTTCTAAAAGAAAATACTACCATAAGAGGATTAGAAAGGGATTTGCCTCATAATGTATTATCTATCTTAAAGAATTTGCAAACCTCAGGTTACAAATTTACTTTTGAAGATTCTATGGTATCTTATCTAAAATACAAAGGTTTCTTTTATGGAAAAAATATAAAATCCTTACCGGATGTGTCAGAAGGAATTGAAAATAGAATACTTACATCATTAAAAAATAACTTCTCATATGACCAAATCATAACTGACGCTAAAACTAAAAGATATACTTACAGCCGGATAAGCAGAATACTCTGTCAGTTTTTTTTAGGTTTTGAAGATTCAGACACAAAAACTTGGAGAAAAAATAAGTGTCCTTATGCAAGGGTTTTAGGATTTAACAGTAAAGGCATAGAAATACTAAGAAAAATAAAAAAAAGTTCCCTTATACCAATTTATACAAAGCTTCCCAAGAAAACAAATGATATATTAAATATGGATGTTATGGCTACAAAAGGTTATAGCCTTTTGAATGAAAATATAGCCTTTAATCGCGATTATACTTCAAGTCCCATTATAATAGATAAAATTTAGAATAAGTGGCCTGCTTTATAAATATAATTTACTAAAGAATCACTTGAAAACAAAAGTTTTTTTCTTAGAAAGTAGGCGATTCATTTTGGAAATTTTACTTTATTTTTTAATAGGTGCAATAATACTTCTCTTATACTTTTTATTTAAAAATACAAATTGGATCATAACTATAATCTGCTCACTTTTAATAATACAAATTATACTAGCTCCTCAAATATGTATAGATGGTGTGATTTCAGGAACTTTATTGTTTTTTTACAAAGTATTTCCATCCCTATTTTCGTTTTTGGTTGTATGCAATATAATTCTCTGTTATGATGGAATAAATATATATTCTAGGTTAATAGGAAAAATCCTTTGTAAACCACTTAGACTTCCTGTCAGCTGCAGCTTTGTAATAATAATAAGTATACTCTGTGGCTATCCTTTAGGAGCAAAATATTCATGTGAATTATATGAAAAAAATATAATAGATTCTTTTACCTGCGAAAGACTTTTAAATATAGCTTCTAACGCAAGTCCTATATTCATACTTGGTTCCGTTGGAATATCAATGCTTAAAAATTCTTTTATCGGATACATACTACTATTATCTAACCTGATATCCTGTATTGTTATGGGTCTTTTAATACCTACTAGAAAAACCTACAAAGAGTATAATATCAAAAAAAATCACACCCATACTTACGAAAACATTGGAAAATCAATTAAAAAAAGTATTGAAGGTTCCCTAACAACCTGTACATCTATAGGTGGATTCATAATTATATTTTCTGTTATTAATAACATTTTAAAACACAATTTTTTATTTAATTCCCTAGTATATAGAATTTCAAGTATACTTGGAATTTCTAAAGACATAGTAGAGGGTACTTTACTTGGAATAATAGAAATGACAAATGGGTGCAGTCTTATATCGTCTTCTACTGCTTCCATCACCTTAAAACTTATAATTATAAGTTTTTTATTTACTTTTAGTGGTATTTCTATTATATCTCAGGTTTACTCTTTTACTTATAAATTTAAAATATCTATGAAAAAATATATAGTTAGAAAAATATTTCAAGGAATTATATGTTCCATAACAAGTTTTCTACTCTATAATTTATCTTTTCACAAACTGTCTACAGAAGCTTTTTTACCTAATTATAAAATTGCACAAAATATAAGCAATGTATTTATATTTACTTTCATTTTACTTACAATACCTTGGATAATATTTAAATTAAAAGAGCTATTTCATATCTCTTAACTGTTCTATATTATCCTTTATAGATTCAGTATTTAAATTTATACTGCCTTCTAAATCATCTAAAAATCCCTGCAGTTCTGACTTTAAATTTGATAACATTTCACTGCCTTTATGTATTATTTCATTATCTAAGTTACTTAGCATTTCATCTGCATAATCCCTTGCACCTAATCTTATAGCTTTAGCATTTTTTTGTGCAGATGAAATAATCTCTTGAGCTCTTATATGAGCCTCTTTGGTAATATCATGATTTTCTATCTGACGTCTCAATAAATTTAAATTTTGTTTTTTTATATCATCTGATTCTTGTACAGCTTCAGTTAAAATTCTCTCTTTTTCTCCTATTATCCACTCTGCCTTTTTCAATTCGCCGGGAAGACAGTTAATTATCTTGTCCAATATTTCTAATACTTCATTCTTATTTACCATAACTTTTTTAGTTAAAGGAACTTTAGCAGAAGTATCTACAATTTCTTGAAGATATTCAAGTAGTTTGATAATATCCATAATTTCTCCCCCTAAGGTACATTAACGATTTTTATAAGCTCCATTAAATTTTTTAATAATATCATTCATTACTTCTTCAGGAACTAATCCCTCAATACATCCCCCAAACATAGCTACCTGTTTTACTGAAGATGAACTTAAAAATGAATTCATGGCACTGGCCATCATAAATACCGTGTCTATATTAGGATCAAGTTTTTTATTCATGAGAGACATTTGGCATTCATATTCAAAATCCGATACGGCCCTCAATCCCTTCACTATAACTTGACTCTGTTTTTCTTTCATAAAATCTATTAAAAGTCCACTAAAACTTTCCACCTTAACATTTGGTATATCTTTCACTACCCGTTGTATCAATTCTACTCTTTCTTCAACATTAAATAATCCCTTCTTGGCAGGATTAACTAATACCCCAACTATTAATTCATCAAATACCTTAGATGCTCTATCTATTATATCTAAATGTCCATTGGTTATCGGGTCAAAACTTCCCGGATATACTGCCCTACTCATAAAATTAGTCCTCCTTGTATTTATAAAAGCATACTGTAGTATTCCCGTATTTTCTATAATCACTTAAAATTATACTATCCTTCCCATCATACATCTTTTCACTAGTATCGATTTTAGTAACTATGATTCCACCTTCACGTAATAACTTTTCACTTTCCACTATTTCTATAATTGGTGGAATCATATCTTTTTTATAAGGTGGATCAATAAATATTATATCAAATATTTCTTTTTTTCCTACAATTTCTTTAAGGAATTTATGAGAATCCACATTTATTGTTTCACACATTTCACTGAAACCCAAATTTTCCACATTTTTTTTCAAGAAAAAAAACGTATCCTTATCCTTATCAACTAAATAGCATTTTTTAGCCCCTCTACTCACAGCTTCCAGCCCAAGACTTCCCGTACCTGCGAATATATCTAACACACAAGCTCCATAAATTCTATTTTGTATTATATTAAACATAGATTCCTTTACCCTATCTAAAGTAGGTCTTGTAGTACCATATCCATCAGGAGACATTAATTTTCTTCCCCTTGCAAGACCTCCAATTACTCTCATAACTCTTCTCCCTACTTTCCATATTTTCATGTATTGTATTTTTCTATAACATTTTAACATATATATTTATATTATTCAAAACCATTTCAATAACTGTTATTCTAAACCTTATACATTAAATTAGCAAACTAATTAAAGCTTATAAGTTTGGAAGTCTTTTTCAGATTATTTATCATCTCTTCTTTAATCTTTATATCTTGATTTTGTCTACTTTTTAAGATTTTTTTAGCTTCTAAATTAGCTAATTTAAATATATTTACATCTTCTGATAAGTTTGAAAAAATCAATTCATCCTCACCATGCTGTCTAAATCCAAAAATCTCTCCCGTTCCTCTTATCTTTAAATCCTGTTCTGCAATAAAAAATCCATCATTACTGCTCTTCATTATTTCCATTCTCTTTCTTATTATGTCATTTTTAATGTCTGCAGCTAAAATACAATAGGATTTATGTTTTCCCCTTCCTACCCTTCCCCTAAGCTGATGGAGCTGCGCAAGTCCAAATCTTTCTGCATTTTCTATTATCATAACTGTGGCATTAGGTACATTAACTCCTACTTCTATAACCGTTGTAGATACAATAACCTTTATATGTCCATCTTTAAATTTATTCATGATCTCTTCCTTAGAAGCAGGAGACATTTTACCATGTAGTATATCCAACTGTACATCTTTAAAATATTTTTCCTTTAAATTATCATGAATCTCTTTTACAGAGCTTAAATTTAACTTATCGCTTTCTTCTACTAAAGGGCATACTACATATACCTGCCTCCCTTTCTTTATTTCTTCTAGTGCAAATTTATATGCTTTATCCTTTAAGTTTTTATTTATACAGCATGTATCTATCTTTTTTCTTCCAGGTGGAAGTCCATCTATTGTAGATATATCTAAATCTCCATATAAATATAGGCTTAAAGTCCTTGGAATAGGTGTAGCTGTCATAACCAGGGTATCTATATGCTTACCTTTATTTATAAGTTTACTCCTTTGAACTACTCCAAATCTATGCTGCTCATCTGTAACTACCATTCCTATATTTTTAAATTCTACATCATCCTCAATTAAGGCATGAGTACCTATTATAAAATCTATTTTTCCCTCTTTCAATTCTTCTTTTATTCTTTTTTTATTCTTTTCAGTTACACTTCCACAAAGTAATTCTATATTTACACCCATGTCTTTTAAAAGCTTTTTAGCCTCCAAATAATGTTGGCTTGCAAGTATTTCCGTAGGAGCCATTAAAACTGCCTGATATCCATTCTTTATTACATTAAAAATAGATATAAAAGCAACTACAGTCTTTCCACTGCCCACATCTCCCTGTAATAACCTATTCATAGGCATATCTATTTTCTCATCTAATAATATTTCCCTTATAACCTTATTTTGAGATTCAGTAAGTTTATAGGGTATCCTTTTCTTCAATTCCTTTAGCTCAGGAACTATTGTAAAAGCTATACCCTTTCTATTTTTATTGTAATACTCCTTTAGCATCAAAATTTTTAGAGAGTACGAAAAAAGTTCTTGAAACTTAAGTCTTCTCCTTGATTCTTCTAATTCTTCTATACTACTAGGATTATGTATTATTTTTATAGCTTTATCTAAACTATAAAACTTATATTTTTCAATTATCCATATAGGGAAATTTTCTTCTATATGAACTTGATGGAGCACTTTAGATATAAGGTTTATAAAAGTATTATTTGTAATACCTGATTTTAACGGATAAATTGGTATTATTCTATCTTTTTTTCTACTTTCTATACTATTATTAAATAAAATAGGATTCATAATAGAAATAGCTCCATTAAATCTTTGAAGCTTACCCATTATCCTATAAACTTTATTTACCTGAAATTTATTCTTCATATAAGGCTGATTAAACCACTTACCCTGAAAAGTTCCATCTTCATTTTCAAATACAACTGTGGAAAGTATCTTTCCACTTTTAGTCCTTATATCTTTCCCTATGGTCTTTACTCTACAATCTACTATAACTTTTCCAATTTCACCTTTATTTAAGTTGCTGCAGCTAGAAATCACATCATAATCTCTAGGAAAATATAAAAGTAGGTCTAATATATTAAATATACAACATTTATTTAAATTTTTGGCAGTTATAACGCCTACTCCTTTTATATTTCTTATGTCATCATATACTTTCATATATGTCACCTGCCCTTACTATACTTTACAATAAAATTTTTACTTCTTTCAATTAAAATACAAATAATAGGTATAAATTAAAAAAGCCCACAGCAGGCTTTTTTATTCAACAGAAACTATAAAATAATATAGAGGCTGCTCTCCACTATAACACTGTATATCTATATCACTATATTTACTTTCAAGTTTTTGTACAAAACAATTTACTTGGTCGCTATTGCAATCCTTACCATAATATATACTTATAAGCTCACTTTCTTCTTTTACTATGTTATCTATAACTTTATCACATACGTCAAATATATCTTTTCCAACCTGTTCTATCTTACCTTCTACAAGTCCCAATATATCTCCTTCTTTTATAACTTTTCCATCTATTTCCGTATCCCTTACTGCATAGGTTACAGAAGCTGTAACCACAGTGTTTATAGCTTCTTCCATGACACTTATGTTTTCATCTAAATCTTCATCTGAATTAAAAGCTGTCATGGCAGTAATTCCCTGGGGTACAGTCTTAGTAGATATTACTTTTACCATTTTATCTGAAAGCTCTGCTGCCTGATTAGCAGCCATAATTATATTTTTATTGTTAGGTAACACAAATATATTTTGTGCATTTACTTTATTTATACAATTTAATATGTCTTCCGTACTAGGGTTCATAGTCTGGCCACCCTCTATCAAATAATCCACACCCAAATCTTTAAATATTCTTTTAATTCCCTCTCCTATAGTTACTGCAATAAAGGCATATTTTTTAAACTGGTCCTTTTGTCCTAATGGAGATGATTCTTCTTCGCTGTAAGAATCTATGCTTTCAAGTGTGGTTTTTTCAACATTCCCTATATCTAAAATATTTCTATGCTGTTCCCTCATATTATCAATTTTTATTTTTGACAACTCCCCAAGTTTAATTGCCTGTGATAAAACCTGCCCTGGCTCATTGGTATGGATATGAACTTTTAAAATATCTTCATCATCTACTACTACTATGGAATCTCCTAAAAGCTGTATTCTATTCTTAAAATCACTTACATCTTTATTTTGAAAATGAATGAAAAATTCTGTACAGTATCCATATTTTATATCTTGTGATTCCAAATTTTTAGCTGAAGATTGAGTAACTATATCTCCAGCTTCCTTTAAACACACTTTTTCTATACCTTCCTCTAGGGCCTCATACATTCCCTGAAATATAATGAAAAGTCCTGTACCACCTGCATCCACTACCCCTGCTTTTTTTAATACTGGGAGCATATCAGGCGTTTTATCCAATATCTTCTTACTATAATCGCATACTTCCTGTAAAAGTTCAGTTACATTTTGTTTTTTAGATTTTAAAGCACTCTCTCCAGCAGCTTTTATAACAGTCAATATGGTACCCTCTGTAGGACGCATAACAGCCTTATAAGCAGACTTCGCTCCTTCTTCTAAAGCTATTGCAAACTCTACTGAATTTACCTGTTTTTTCCCTTGAAGTCCTTTAGATATACCTCTAAATATTTGAGAAAGTATTACTCCTGAATTTCCTCTTGCTCCCATAAGGGCTCCCTTAGCCAGCTTTTTAGATATATCATCTATGGATTTTCCTTCTTCCACATCAGATATTTCCAGTACCGCATTTTTAAGGGTCATAGACATGTTAGTTCCCGTATCCCCATCGGGTACAGGAAATACATTTAAGGAATTCACAAAATCTTTTTGTTCTTCCAGTTTATTGCTAGCATTTACAACCATATTATAAAAATGCTGTCCATCTATATTTAAGTATTCCATTTTTACGAATTACCTCCCTAGACTCTAACACCTTGAACATTTACCGTAATAGTTGATACTTTGAGTCCCGTGTAGTTTTCTACATTGTATTTTATCCTCTGTATTATATTATTTGCAATTACAGATATTTTTGTTCCGTATTCCACTATTATATAAA
The DNA here is from genome assembly GCF_045310515.1 of Candidatus Clostridium eludens. Lineage (NCBI taxonomy): Bacteria > Bacillati > Bacillota > Clostridia > Eubacteriales > Clostridiaceae > Clostridium > Candidatus Clostridium eludens. Next base: position 78,019 of record NZ_JBJHZX010000013.1, read on the forward strand.
GTTCTATTATTAACTCATTATCCTTAGAGCGAATCTTTACTCCTTTACTTAAATTTTCGCCCTTTATTAATTCCCAAAAACCATCTTTTGCATTCTTAGAAGCCATACCCACTACTCCGTAACATTCCATAGTTGATAACCCAACTATATTAGCAATTACTTCTTCTGAATAATCAGTACACCCATTTTCACCAACAATACTGCCTATCATATGAAAACCTCCTTACATTCCTATAATACCATAAACATATTTTATATTAAATAAAGTATTTATTCAACCTGCAATATTGGAAAATTAAGTTTGTAAAACACTACTCTTCTCCTAACTCCCACTAAAGGCCCTTCCATTAATTAATAAGAAAAGTAACATAGATGCCTATTTTTAATTATATATTTACTTGCACATATTATACATTCTGTGGTAAAATAATTTGTGTTTAAATTGATGAAAACTCTTAAGGAGGTGTTTTCAATGTCAAAGAAATGTGATATATGTGGAAAAGGCGTTGTATTTGGTGTACAATACAGCCACTCACACCGTCAATCTAAAAGAACCTGGTCTCCGAATATAAGAAAGATTAAAGCTATAGTTAAGGGAGCACCAAAAACTATACATGTTTGTGCAAGATGCCTTCGTTCAGGAAAGGTTCAACGTGCCATATAAAAAGAAAAATGCAGTTGTTATAAACAATTGCATTTTTTGTTCTCAAATATTACTTTTTTCTAGTAAAAAACTTTATAATTGCAGATAGAGCCCCCGGAAGCTTAAATGCAATAATCTTCATTAAACTACCTCCTTATTTATGAGATTCTATTAAGTACCATCCGCAATAGATTAGCCCTGCTCCTGCAGCTATTATCCAGCCCCATATAGGGATAATAACTGTCATTAAAAAACCAGCACCAATACATACAACCACTAATCCTATTTTCTTTTTAGTCCTTTTTTTAAAGGTCCTTTTTTTCACACTATTATCCCCAAAAATTGCTTTATACTATTATATGCATTTTACTTCTATAGTGTTACTAATATTTTAACTGGCAAACCATTATTCTTTGTTATTAGTATCTAACCCTTAACCAGAATCAATCTATTGACCTCATTAAAATCAATTTTCCAGCGTCAAATATTATACTTACATCTTTATCTAAAAATTCATTAGATACCGTCCTTCCATCTCCTATACATAAATCGTAGTTGTCCAGTTTGTATCTGGCTCCTATTATACTCAAATTTTTAACACAATCACAATACGCATGAAGTGAAAAAGTTTCTCCCGCATGTCCCTTTATTATAGTAGACATATCCAATAATTCAATGGTATTATGCTCATCTTTTATACATGCTTTAACATTTAGGTAATTACACTTTAAAAGCATACCCAAATTAGCCAAAACATGATCTAACCTATATCCAGTGCACCCAGTAAATACCACTTCACTTGCTCCTAATTCCACAGCTTTATTTAATGCAATTTCAGTATCTGTGAAATTTTTAGTTTGGGGATATTTCTCTATGCCGCAGTTGCTATTTTTAAAAAACGTTAAAGCTTCCTGATTTATAGAATCAAAATCTCCCACAAGATATTCAGGTATAATTTTATACTTATAGAGGCAATTACCTCCCCCATCTGCACAAACCACCAGCGAACATTTGCTAATTTGTTGCTGAACTAATTCTCTGGAGGGTGCAGCACCGCCAGATACTATAAGTGCTTTCATATTAAATTTCCTCTCTTAACATCCTTATATTATTTTCTATAGTTCCTCCTTTGAATACAGCCGACCCTGCCACTATCACATTAGCCCCATTACGTACTACTCTGCCTATGTTATCCTTTATAATGCCTCCATCTACTTCTATCATTAAATTTTTATTATATTTATCTGCCAGTTCCTTAGTATACTTAATTTTATGGTCACAATAATCTATATACTTTTGTCCCCCAAAGCCAGGATTCACAGACATAATAAGAACCATATCTAAATCAGGTATTAAGTATTTTATATTATCCACTGAAGTAGCAGGATTTAATGCAACCGCTGCTTTAACTCCAAAACTTTTTATATAATTTATGGTTCTGTCTAAATGCCTATCCGCTTCAAAATGTATTGTTATAATATCGGCTCCTGCGTCAACAAAATCCTTTACATACCTTGAAGGTTCTTCTATCATTAGATGTACATCAAAAGGCAGCTTAGCAAGATGCTTTATACTTTTCATAATAGGTACACCAAAACTTATATTTGGAACAAAACTTCCATCCATTACATCTATGTGAATCAAATCTGCTCCAAACTTATTTAAGCACTCTATTTCTTCTCCCAATTTTGAAAAATCTGCGGATAATATTGAAGGTGCTATTTTTATCATACGTAACCTCTCTCTTTCTTTAAGTATCTTAAAATTGCAGTAAGCTAAACTCATCATCATGCTGATAAGTTAATATTTCTTTTTATTATTAATCTCACTTAAAACTTTAATATAAAAATCATATCTTCTTTTATTTACTTTCCCATCATCAATAGCCAACTTAATAGCACAGTTAGGTTCTTTGTAGTGAACACACCCTGTAAATCTACACATCCCTATGAACTCTGCAAATTCTGGAAAACAGTATTGAAGCTCTTCTTTATTTATATGACTTATATCTAATGAGGAAAAGCCTGGGGTATCTACCATAAATCCCTGATCTAATTCTATTATTTCACTGTGCCTTGTAGTATGCTTTCCTTTATTTAACTTATAACTTATCTGTCCTGTTTCCATACGCTTCTTCCCACAAATAGCATTTAAAATAGTAGATTTTCCTACTCCCGAAGGCCCGCACAAAACTGTAATGTTATTCTTTAGCCTATCTTTAACCTGATCAATTCCATACCCTTCTTTGGCCTTTAAAAATAATACTTCATAACCTATATTATTTACCATGTCTATAACATGTGAACTTCTTTCCTCTTCAGCTAAATCCAATTTGTTAAAACATACTACTGCTTTTAAATTGTTAAATTCACAGTTTATAAGAAATCTATTCAATAAATCCTCATTTATTTCTGGATAATTAAACGCAAACACTACCAATGCCTGAGTCACATTAGCTACAGCAGGTCTCTTCAATTCACTTGTTCTTGGATAAATTTTGTCAATAACTCCTTGATTTTTTTCTAATATAATCTCTACTTTATCTCCTACCATAGGGGAAAGTTCATTATACCTAAACTTTCCCCTTGCCTTACATTCAATTATGCCACTGTCAGTTTTTACATAATAGAATCCTCCTATTCCCTTCATTATAGTTCCCTGCATAACTCCTCCTAATATTTAATATATTATCTATTGTTTTTCCGGCGTTCCAGTATTACCTCCCGTACCTCCATTATTATTTGAGCCACCATTATCTGAACCACTACTGCCATCATTTGAACCGCTGCCATCATTTGAGCCACCATTATTTGAACCACTGCCATCATTTGAGCCACCATTATTTGAACCACTGCCATCATTTGAGCCGCTGCCGTTACTTGAACCTCCTCCACTATCTGAAATCGCACCCGCAGGTTCCTTATACTTATAATAGTTTAAGGTTATGGTAGAACCCTCTTTAACTTGCTGTGATGCTCCTACACTTTGGCTAGTTACAATTCCATCTTGAGATTTATCTGAAGTATCTATAGGATTTTTTGCAACTTTAAGTCCTGCATTTGCCATTGTAGAAATTGCATCTTCTATGCCTTTGCCAGAAACATCTGGTACCGTTACATATTTAACTTCCGGTCCTTTACTTACCACAAGGTTCACTTTTGCAGCATTTTCTGCTTTAGAATCTGCTTCAGGATCCTGACTTACAACTTGATTCCATGATACCGTGTTACTGTATCTATAAGAAATACTTCCCACAGTAAATCCACTATTTGATATAACATCTTTTGCTGTATCTAAATCTATACCAACCACACTAGGAACTACTATAGTCTCAGGCCCTCCACTTATAATTACCCTTACCTCTGAATTCACTTTTGCTTTTGTTCCTGCCTTAGGAGTATAGTCAATTACTGTTCCTTCCGGCTTATCACTTTTCTGAGTTGCCCCTACTGTAAACTCCAAATTTTTACTCTCTATCAGCTTTTTGGCTTCATCCTGTTTCATCCCCATTATATTTGGCACTGTTACTTCACTTGAACTTCCATATGTTTTACTATAAAAATATCCTGACACTCCACCTATAACTATTACAAGCATGAATAAGGCTATAGCAAGTATAATTTTCTTTTTCTTAGGATCCAATGCTATTTTGTTTTTAAATTTATTTATTGGTTCTTCTTCATAATCATAATAATCATCTTCATTTTTATAAATATTATCTACATCTACAGGTTCCATTATCCGAGTCATATCTTTATTCAAATCATCATCTAATAAATTTAATTTTTGATTATTCTCTATCTTCTTTAAATCTAAAAGCATATCTTCCATAGTTTGATATCTTTTTATAGGATCTTTTTCTACAGCTTTTAAAATTAATTTATTTAAACTTTCAGGTATATTTTCATTTAACTGATTAGGTGGAACTACAGGTTCTTGTATGTGCTTTAACGCTATGGATACAGGACTTTCTGCATCATAAGGTACACGACCTGTAACCATTTCATAAATAACTATGCCAAGAGAATAAATATCCGTTCTAAAATCTACAAAACTTCCCTTTGCCTGCTCAGGAGAAAAATAATGTGCAGAACCCATTATTTTATTTGAATTAGTTATAGTAACAGAATTTGAAGCTTTAGCAATTCCAAAGTCAGTCACCTTTACTATTCCATCTTCTGTTACAAGAATGTTATGTGGTTTTATATCTCTATGTATAATATTATTTTTATGGGCACATTTTAAAGCTTTAGTTATTTGAACAGCTATTTCCACTACCCTGCCAGGAGCTATTTTTCCCTCTTCTTTTATTATTTGTTTTAAAGTTTTTCCTGTAACACATTCCATAACAATATAATTTACATCTTGCTGTGAGCCTACATCATATATATTAACTATATTGTTATCTGAAAGACTTGCTGCTGCTGTAGCTTCTCTTTTAAATTTTTCTACAAATTCTCCATCACTTGAAAACTGTTCTTTAAGAATTTTTACTGCTACATTTCTATTGAGGAGATTGTCTTTGGCTTTATATACAACAGCCATACCTCCCTCTCCTATTTTTTCTAATAGCTCATATCTATTTCCCAGCACAGTTCCTATCATCTCTCTCTACACTCTCCTTCAAATACAATAACTGATATATTATCTCTCCCACCTCTAAGGTTACTTAATTCAATTAGCTGTTTACAGCTACTTTCATTATTGTTCTTTATTATTATATCATACATTTCATCCATGCTTACCCCGTTGGATAATCCGTCAGTACACAGTATTACTTTGCTTACATCTTCTAAATTTACCTTAAAGGTATCTATTTCTACAGACATATTAGTTCCAATTGCCCTTGTTATTATATTTTTATTGGGGTGTATAGCAGCCTCTTCCTCAGTTATACTCCCTTCATCCACCAACTGCTGTACAAGGGAATGATCTTTGGTGATTTTTGTAATGCCACTATATTCTATTATGTAACATCCACTATCCCCTACATTAGCTACTATCATTTCACTGTCTTTAACTAAACAGGCTGTTATAGTTGTCCCCATTCCACCAAATTCTTTACTGCTTCTTGATAATTTGTAAATCTTGTCATTTGCTAAATTTATAGCTTTTAACAGTTCATCTTCTACATCTATCTCTATCTCTTCTTTAAGTTTTATGTAAGAAATAATTGTTTCTACTGCAATTTTACTTGCTACCTCTCCTGCATTATGTCCTCCCATTCCATCTGCTACTACATATATATCTAGATTTTTACTCTTATAGAAATCCACAAAATCTTCATTTAATTTTCTTACCCTACCTACGTCTGACAAGATCCCCACCATATTCTACACCCTTTCTATAACTTTTTGATTCTAAATAACTCCTTCTTAATTGTCCGCAAGCGGCATCTATGTCTGAACCCATTTCTCTCCTTATGGTAGTTTCTATTTTATTTTCAACTAACTTATTGTAAAAATTCTTTATATTATTTTGAGGAGACTTTTTAAAATCATTTTCTTTAACTTCATTTACAGGTATTAAGTTAACGTGACATAATAATCCTCTTAATAATTCAACTAAACTCCCAGCAAATTCCAAACTGTCATTTACACCCTTTACCAACGCATATTCAAAAGAAACTCTTCTCCCAGTTTTACTTATATAATATTTACATGCATCCATTATTTCCTTTACAGAATACTTATTTGCAATAGGCATTATATCTCTTCTCCTTACGTCATCTGGGGAGTGAAGGGATATTGCCAGGGTTATCTGTAAATTTTCATCTGCTAACTGTTTTATTCTAGGAACTATTCCACATGTAGAGAGAGTTATATGCCTCTGTCCTATATTTAAACTGTACTTAGAATTCACTATATTTAAAAATTTAAAAACATTATCATAATTATCTAATGGTTCTCCACTACCCATTAAAACTACATTGGATATTCTCCTGCCTATTTGACTTTGTGATTTTAAAATTTGAGCTAATATCTCTCCACTAGTTAAATTTCTTATCATTCCATTTACTGTAGACGCACAAAATTTACATCCCATTCTACATCCTACTTGGGTTGAAACACATATAGAATCTCCATGTTTATATTTCATCACTACTGTTTCTATAATGTTTTTATCTCGAAACCTATATAAGAATTTAAAAGTATCTTTTGATTTTGACTCATATTTTTCAATTAATTCAGGTATATCAATATAAAAATCTTTTTTTAATTTTTCTACAGTATTCTTAGGAATATTGGTCATATTATTAAAATCATACTGATCTTTTTTATATATCCAATCCATTATTTGTGCTGATCTAAATTTATCTTCACCATTATGATACATCCAGTTCTTCAATTCCTCTATATCAAAATCAAGAATATTATACATATACTGCACCTACCTATGTTTTATCAATCTTGCAATAAAAAATCCATCCATATAATCATCAGGCAATATAGTTATATACCCTTCTTTATGATAAATTATATTATGAAAATCTCCGCAATATAATTTATCTAATTTATACTCAGGGTTCCTAGAAATAAACCAATCTATATTTTCCTCATTTTCCCTCTTATTTAAGGTGCAGGTAGAATATACAAGTTTTCCACCTGTTTTTACATATTTTGCAGCATTTAAAATAATACTTCTTTGTATTTCTATGAGGCCTTTCAGAGAATCTTCTTTTTTATTCCACTTAATTTCAGGTTTTTTTCTTATTATTCCAAGTCCCGAACAGGGAACATCAATAAGAACTCTGTCTGCTGTATTTTCAAGTTTTTCTACATACTTTGTGGCATCTAATTTATTACAAACTATATTGTTAACACCAAGCCTTGCCGCATTATCTTTTACAAGTAATAATTTACTTTCATATAAATCATAAGAATATATCTTTCCCGTATTTTTCATTAATTCTCCTAGGTGACATGACTTTCCTCCCGGTGCACTACAAAGATCTAAAACTGTCATATTCTCCTTAACATCCATAAAATGAGATACGAACATTGCACTCTCATCTTGTACTGTAATATACCCTTTTTTAAAAAGCGGATTTAACTCTATGTTACTACCTCTGTTTATTATAAAAGACTCTTTGCATATATTACCTTTTTTTATATCATATCCATTATCAATCAATTCATTCCACGCATGTTCATAATCAGTTCTTAAAGTGTTGATTCTTACTGTAACTTTTGGAACAAAATTTAGTGAATTCAGTATATTTTTCCCTATCTCTTCCCCATATTGATTGATAAAAAGCTCAGTCATCCATCTTGGGAAAGAATATTTAAAGCATACTTTATCTATTTCATCCCCTTTATGCTCACAAGACAACTTATTTTTATTTCTCAAATAATTTCTCAATACTCCATTTACTAACTTAGAAAGCTTAAAAGAAATATTTTTAGAAAACTCCACGGCTTCATTTACTACTGCAAATTCAGGAATTTTGTCTAAATATCTTAACTGATATATAGAAATTCTAAGCATATTTAATATATCTGCATTCATCTTTTCCAAGTCACTTTTTATAAAGCTATCTAATATACTGTCAATTGTATATTTATACTTTAAAGTACCATACACTAATTCTGTAACTAAAGCCCTATCTTTCCTGTTAAAATCAACTTTATTTAAATATTTATTTAAAACTATACTGGAATATGCATTATCACACAGTACCTTTTTAACAATTTCCACAGCTACACTTCTAGCACTATTCATACTTTACCTCTATTTTAAAATATATATTTATTAATTCCTATCTCTACTTATATATATAAGCCTGAGCAAATTAGCTATAGCAGTTAATGCCGCAGCTACATATGTCATAGCAGCAGCCCTTAAAACTGACCTTGCCCCTTCTAATTCATCAGAATAGAGTATAGCCTTTCCCTCAAGTATTTTTAATGCTCTACTAGAGGCATTAAATTCTACAGGAAGAGTTACTATCTGGAATAAAACAACCAAAGTAAATAAGACTATTCCTATACTGACAAGACTTCTAATTCCCAGAATAAATCCCGCCATAAACAATATCCAAGAAGCATTAGAACCAAAGTTAACTGCAGGTACGATGGAATTTCTAATAACAAGGGGTAAATATTTATTTTTATGTTGGATTGCATGACCTGTTTCATGAGCCGCAACTCCTATAGATGCTACAGAATTTCCATGATAGACCTCCTGTGATAATCTCATAACTCTTTTCCCTGGATCGTAGTGGTCACTTAGCTTTCCTGGTATCAACTCTACTGGTACATCATAAAGGCCACTGTTATCTAGAAGCATTCTGGCTACCTGAGCCCCTGTATATCCATTAAGACTTTTATATTTTGAATACTTATTAAAAGTAGAAGATACTCTGTACTGAGCCCAAGCTGCTACTAAAAGCGCAGGTATTAGTATAATAAAACTTTTATCTAAATAAAGCATAGTTTACACCTCCCATAGATTATTTTTCCAGTATAATATCCTGTTCTATAGAATGTCCTTTTATATATTCACTAACCTCCATAGGTCTTCCACCTGGAAATTGTATCTTCTTTATTAATATAACTCCCTCTCCACAAGCTACTTTAATTCCATCTTTAGATACATTTATTATATATCCAGCTTCTCTTTTTGAATTTTCATTTAATACTTCTACCTCATATATCTTCATATTTTTTTGTTTATATTGAGTATATGCAATAGGCCATGGATTTAAACCCCTCACAAAATATTTTATTCTTTTACTACTTAAATTCCAATTTATCTCTGCCATATTTCTATTTAGCATCTTTGCATACTCTGTAGGAGATTCTCCCTGCTTTTTTCGCTGAATTGTACCTTTCTTTAATCCCTTTAACGTTTCTATCAATAATTCTGCTCCATCTTCCATTAATATATCATGAAGCTCACCAGCAGTCATATCTTCTCCTATTTCTACGGTACTGCTTAAAAGAGTATCTCCTGTATCCAATCCTACATCCATAAACATAGTAGTATTTCCACTTTTTATTTCTCCATTTATAATACACCAATTTATAGGTGCTGCCCCTCTATATTTGGGTAAAAGGGATGCATGTAAATTAATACAGCCCATTTTAGGTATATCTAGTACCTCTTTTGTAAGCAGCTGTCCATAGGCAACCACTACTATAAAGTCCGGTTCTATTTTTTTTAAATTATCTATTATCTCTCTGTCATGTTTCAATTTTACAGGCTGATATACGGGAATATTATATTTAAGTGCCTCTTCCTTAACTGGAGAAAAGGCTAATTTCTTTCCTCTTCCTTTTGGCTTATCTGGCTGAGTAAATACAGCCGTAACTTGAAATTCTTCTACTAATCTTTTTAAAGATGGTACTGAAAAATCAGGAGTGCCCATGAAAACTACATTCATATATTAAATTCCTCCCTATTTACTCATCATTTTATCTACAAACAGTATTCCATTTAAATGATCTATTTCATGACAAAATGCCCTGGCCAATAGATCTTCTCCCTCTATTATAACTTCTTCTCCTTTTTCATTTAAGGCTTTTATCTTTACCTTTTTGGGTCTTTTCACTTCTCCCTGTACTCCAGGTATACTCAAACATCCTTCTACATCTACATAACTTCCCTCAGAATGTATAATCTCAGGATTTATAAGCTTAAGTATGCCTTCTCCTATATCTATTACTATAACTCTCTTTAAAACTCCTACCTGGGGTGCAGCAAGTCCTACCCCCTGCTCTGCATATAGAGTTTCCTCCATATCATCTAAAAGTGTAAGTATTCTATCATTTATTACATCTATTTTTCTGCTTTTTTTTCTAAGAAGATCATCTCCATACTTCACAACATTTCTCAAAGCCATACATCTTACCGTATTAAAAAACTTTATAAAATTTCAAGAAACTTTATAACTATTTTACGGTTATTCAACCCCTTTCCTATAAATATCATGATTCACTAATATTCAAACAAACTTAGCATTATAACATATTATTTGGATTTATGTCTATACTAACCCTTATATCATTATAAACATCTTTCAACAAATGATAAACTGTTTTTCTAATATTTTGTGCATTATTCAATCCTATTTTTCCCTTTAATATTATCTGCCACCTATACAATTCCTTTATTTTCGATATTTCACAAGGACATGGTCCTAGTATTGTAATTTTATCATTCTTTTCCCACATATTCTTTAAAAATATGCCAACATTTTGTATATTTTTTATTAATATATCTTCATTTTTACTACTCATATTTATAAGGAGCAGCTCCACAAATGGAGGATATTGCATATTTTTTCTTATATTAATTTCCTCTTCATAAAAGCCCTTATAATCATTACTGGCAGCACACCTTATACTGTAATTTTCAGGATTATAAGTTTGAACAATTACTTTTCCTACCTTTTCTCCTCTTCCAGCTCTTCCTGAAACTTGAGTTATAAGTTCATAAGTTCTCTCTGCGGATCTAAAATCCGGTAAATTAATAGATACATCTGCTGCTATTACACCTACAAGAGTTACATCTTTAAAATCTAAGCCCTTTGCTACCATTTGAGTACCTATTAATATATCTGCTTCTCCATTTTTAAAACTATTATATATATGTTCATAAGAATTTTTGCCTCTAGTGGTATCAAAATCCATCCTGAGAATATTAGCCTTTGGGAACAATTTTTTTACTTCCTGTTCCACTTTTTCTGTTCCTAGACCAAAATACTTTACATATTTACTAAAACATTTAGGACAAATCTTTGGTACATCACTTATACTTCCACAATAGTGACACATAAGCTTTTTCTTATCGTAGTGATAAGTGAAGGATATATCACAGTTATTACATTTAAAAACATGCCCGCATTTCCTGCAGGATACAAAAGTAGAATATCCTCTTCTATTTAAAAATAATATTATCTGTTCCTTTTTCACTAGTCTATCACAAATAGATTCATATAAGTCTTTACTAAACATAGATTTATTATTATTTACAAGTTCCTTCCTCATGTCTATAACTTCTATTTCAGGCATTTTTATTCCATTTGCTCTGTTTTCTATAGTTATGAGTTCAATTTCTCCAGTTTTACACCTATAATAAGTTTCCACAGAAGGCGTAGCCGAACCTAGTACCATCTTACAGTCATATTGGTTACATTTCATTTCTCCTATTTCTCTAACATTATATTTAGGATTGCTATCTGATTTATAGCTTCCTTCATGTTCTTCATCTATTATTATAAATCCTAGGTTTTCAAATGGAAGAAAAATTGCAGATCTTGCACCTATAGCAACCTTTACCTTACCCTGTTTTATTCTTATCCATTCATCATACCTTTCTCCTTCTGAAAGTTTGCTGTGAACTACACTAATATCTTTTCCAAATCTACCTTTAAACCTTTCAACCATTTGAGGTGTAAGTGCAATTTCAGGAACCAACACTAAAGATTCTTTCTTTTCTCTTAGGGCCTTCTCTACCAGATGCATATAAATCTCGGTTTTTCCACTTCCTGTAACTCCGTGAATTAAAAAAACTTTTTTATTTGAAGCTACTATTCTATCTACTGCACATTGTTGTTCTTCATTTAATGTTTTCTTTAGATAGTTTTCATAGTTCATTGTGTTGTATCTATTTATAATTTTCTCATCCACTAAAAGAAAGCCATGTTTTATCATAGTGTTTATAGAAGATATAGATATTTTATAATTGCTGCTTATAAAATTTTTAGTATGTATTCCATTCTCCTTTTCTACTAATTTATAAATAGTTCTATAGGGTTCTCTGTCAAAGCTCCCTTCCAGATTTTTTCCTAAAGAAACTAAATTTTTCTTTTTATTTTTCATACCCTTAAATATGCCTCTGGGTATAAATACTTTTATACATTCAAGATAAGTACATAAATATTTTTCCCTCATATTTTCTATAAGTTCCAGATCCCTTTTAGTAAAAAGAGGAAAATCATCACAAACATCAATAATTTCTTTGGTTTCTATTTGTTCTTGCTCTTTACTGTAAAGTCTTACTACAAATCCATCTAATTTTCTATTTGCCATTCCAAAAGGAACTTTTACTCTAAAACCTATATTTACTTTATTCTTTAACTTTTCCGGTATTTTATAGGTAAAAATTTTATCTAATTTTATAAAACTGTTATTTACAATTATACCTGCATATATATACACCTAATCACCCTTTTATACATAAACATCAAATAAGAGAGGTATGTTAAATCCCACTCCCTCTCAAACTATAAGCTCAATATTTTAAAATACCTAAAAAATCAAATCATCTGGACATCACTATATTAAATATTTTTCTAGCCACTTCTCTTTTGCTCATTTTATCCAAACTTACTTTGTTTCCATCACTAAACAGTATAGTCACTTTATTATCATCTGAAGAAAACCCAATATCAGTACCCGTTATATCATTGGCAACTATATAGTCTAGATTTTTATTTTTTAATTTCTTTTCTGCATTTTCAATCAAATCATTACTTTCAGCTGCAAAGCCCACCAAAATCTGCTTATCCTTTAACTGCCCTAATTTCTTTAATATATCTATATCTTTCACCAAAGATAATAAAAATTCATCCTCACTCTTTTTTATTTTCTTATCTGAATATGTTTTAGGTTTATAATCACATACAGCAGCAGCCTTTACTATTATATCCTGACTTTTAAAACCATTAAGCACTGCGTTTAACATTTCTTCATTTGTATTTACATTTATAAAGTTAACTCCAAAAGGAATTTCTATATTTGTGGGCCCTGATATGAGAGTTACTTCTGCCCCTCTATCCCTCGCTTCCTCAGCTATAGCATATCCCATCTTGCCGGAGGATTTATTAGTTATATACCTTACAGGATCTATTTCCTCTCTTGTTGGTCCTGCTGTTACCATTACTTTTTTTCCTTTAAGGTCTTTTATATCATAAAGCATACTTTCAATTACTTGTACTATAAAGTCCGTGTTTTCAAGTTTACCTGTCCCTACGTCACCACAGGCAAGCTTTCCTGTAGACGGATTTATAAATTCATATCCAAATCTCATAAGTTTATTTATGTTGCTTTGTACAATAGGATTATTATACATATTAGTATTCATTGCAGGAGCAAAAACTACAGGAGCCTTAGTAGCCATAATAGTTGTAGTTAAAAGATCATCTGCTATACCATTTGAAACCTTGCCTATTATATTAGCAGTAGCTGGAATTACTGCCAGCAAATCTGCTTCCTTGGCCAGAGAAATATGCTGTATCTCCCATGCTTTAGGTTCTTGAAACATATCAATATTTACTACATTCTGGCTTAAAGTCTGAAAACTAAGAGGAGCTACAAATTTTGTGGCAGCCTCTGTCATTATCACTTTCACTTGAAAACCTTTTTTCTTTAACTTACTAATAACATCCAGGGCTTTATAAACTGCTATTCCCCCGGTTACTCCTATAACTATAGTTTTTTCTTCATTTAACATTATTTAATACCTTCTTTTACAGTTTCATAAGTAATTAAACTTTCACTTATTTCTTTAATTGCTATGGTCACAGGTTTAGTAGAATCTATATCTACTAAAGACTCAGAACCTTCAATCAACTGCCTTGCCCTTTTAGCTGTCATAGCAACTAAAGTATATCTATTCTCTACTTTTCTTAATAAATCCACAATAGATGGATTTATCATCGAGTTGTTCATAGGTAATACCCTCCTTGGAACTTAATATTTCATCTTTAATTCTATCTACTCTACACTTTTCAGCCGTAATTATACTTTCTATCTTTTTTACTGCACTTTCTATAGTATCATTTATAACCGCATAATTATATTTTGACACATAATTTATCTCCTTATACGCTGATTTAAATCTGGTCATAAGAGATTCTGGTGTTTCACTTCCTCTTTTTATAATCCTATTTTTAAGTTCTTCCATTGAAGGTGGAAGTATAAATATAAATACTCCTTTAGGATAAGCCTTCTTTACTTTTAAAGCTCCTTGAATGTCAATTTCAAGCACTACATCTTTACCTTCATTTATAGCCTTTAAAACCTCAGATTTAGGAGTTCCATAATAATTTCCATATACCTGTGCATATTCTAGAAAACCCTTATTTTTCACTTTAGTCTTAAAATTCTCTTCAGTAAAAAAATGATAGTTTACCCCATCTACTTCGCCCTTTCTAGGGGATCTTGTGGTAGCTGAAACCGAAATCCAAAAATCATTTTTACTAATTAGTTCTTTACATATTGTACCTTTTCCGGTTCCAGAGGGCCCTGATATAACAATTAAAAGCCCTTTCTTCATTGTACCTCGACCTCACTAATATCGCTCTCTTCATCCTTAGTTGACAATCTATGTGCTACAGTTTCAGGTTGAACTGCAGAAAGTATTACATGATCACTGTCTGTTATTATAACAGCTCTTGTTCTCCTTCCATAAGTAGCATCTATAAGCATTCCCCTATCCCTTGCCTCTTGAATTATTCTCTTTATAGGGGCAGATTCCGGACTAACTATAGCTATCAATCTATTTGCTGAAACAATATTCCCAAAGCCTATATTTATTAACTTTATACCCATACATTTCCTCCTAGTTTATTCCACATTTTGTATTTGTTCTCTTATTTTTTCTATTTCGTTTTTTGTATCTAATATAATTCTTGTTATATCTAAATTTGTAGATTTTGAAGCAATAGTATTTGCCTCCCTATTCATTTCCTGTAATATAAAATCAAGTTTTCTCCCTACAGGTTCACCTGCATCTAAAGTTTTCTGAAATTGAATTATATGGCTATTTAATCTTACAATTTCTTCGTCAATACAAGATTTATCTGCAAACAATGCTACCTCCATTGCAACTCTACTTTCATCCACAGGATATTCTTCTAATAAATTCTTCAATCTTTGGAAAAGTTTGCCCTTATAATCTTTTACTACTTCTTGGGAATTACTTTCTACCTTAACTAACAAATCTCTAATATAATTACATTTTTGAAACAAATCTTTTTTAAGCTTCTCCCCTTCTCTTTTTCTCATATCCACCAGCATAGAAAGGGCATCATTTAAAGCTTTTGATAAATGCTTCCAAGTATTCTCAACATCTTCTTCTTCTTTCTTTAGTGTTATTACATCAGGAAACCTGAGCACAAGGCTTAGGGATATATTCTCTTCTATATCATATTTTTCCTTAATTTTATTAAAACATTCCACATAACTATCCGCTAGGCCTTCATCCAGCACAGCCTTCGTACCATGACTGTTATAATTTCTCTGAGTTACAATTATATCCACCTTACCTCTATTTATTCTTTGCAGGGTAGATTTTCTTATATTATCTTCTAAAGGCATAAGACTTTTAGGCATCTTAATATTCAAATCGCAATACCTATGATTTACACTTTTCATTTCCACTATAAAACTTTGATTTTGATCCTCTGCAGTACCCCTTCCAAATCCAGTCATACTTTTAATCATTACAAATTCATCCTTCCACATACATAACCTTACAAGTCCATATTTAATTATACATAAACATCAATAATAATTTCAAGATAATTTACAATAGAAGATATAAATGCCTAAATTCATATGTATTTATCTATAAATGAGATGAAAATAGAACTTTAAAACGATTATAACATAAAATATCTATAATAAAATAACAAATTAAAAATTTATTTTAATTTTCAACGGCAAGTATATAAGTGGGAGTATTAGCTAATTACAACATTCCTATAAAAAATTTAGAACTTCAGATAAGCTTAAATCTATCTAAAGTTCCTAATTTAAAGTACATAATTAATAAATTTTTAAGTACACTGATATACATAGTTAAGTATTAAAGTATGATACATATTAAACCGCCATTGCCTTCATTTATAATTTTTTGTAGAGTTTTTTGTATTTTGACCTGAATATCTTCCGGCATTTTATATAATTTATTCTGAAGTCCTTCTTTAACTAATATTTCTAAGGATTTTCCAAACATATTACTTTGCCATATTTTAGAAGGATCGCTTTCAAATTGTTCTAGTAGAGATTTAACCATTTCTTCACTTTCTCTTTCTGTACCCATAATAGGGGAAACTTCTGTTTCAATATCTGCCCTTATAAAGTGAAGTGAAGGAGCACTAGCTTTCAACTTTACTCCAAATCTATTACCTTGTTTTACTATTTCAGGTTCTTCCAGCTTCATTTCAGAAAGCTGTGGTGCCACCAGTCCATATCCTGTTTCTTTAACTTCCTTTAATGCTCCTGCTATTTTATCATATTCTACCTTAGCTTTGTGCATTTCTTTAATTATATTGATTAGCTCACTTTCGCCTTCAATTTCCTCTTCACAAACTTCACTAAGTACTCTATAATAAAGACTTTTTTTAGGCCTTAAATTAATCCTGGCAGTACCTTCTCCCATATTAATTTCCTTTACTATAGGTTCATCAATAAATTCTATGTTCTTAACACCCTGAAGTGCTCTGCCTATATCCCGAACTTTATATATAGTTTCACACATTTCTTTTACTAAATTTATAAAGTTCACCTTCAACCAGTGTAATGGCTCCATCTTTTCTATCCATTCTGGCATATCAATATTTATTTCTTTAACTGGAAATTCTTTAAGTACCCTTTGAAATACACTTGTTATATCCTCTTCCTTCATATTTAACACATCCATAGTCTGAACAGGAACATCATATTTACTCTCTAATTCCTTCTTTAAAGCTATGGTATCAGGATCATAGGGATGCTGCGAATTTAAAACTGTTATAAAAGGTTTATTTATAGCCTTAAGTTCATTTACTACCCTTTCCTCTGCCTCAACATAATCTTCTCTATCTATATCAGTTATAGAACCATCCGTAGTAATTAAAAGTCCTATAGTAGAATGTTCATTTATTACTTTCTTCGTTCCAATTTCAGCAGCTTCTTCAAAAGGTATCTCATAATCATACCAAGGAGTAGTTACCATCTTAGCTTCTTCACCATCCATATATCCCGATGCACTTTTAACTATATACCCAACACAATCTACCATTCTTATTTTAAATTTGGCACCTCCTTCTAGATTTATCTCTATAGCTTCATTAGGTACAAATTTAGGTTCTGTAGTATGGATAGATTTTCCTGAAGAGCTCTGAGGCAATTCATCTTTAGCCCTCTGCTTTTTATAGGAATTATTTATATTGGGCAATACCATAATTTCCATGAACCTTTTTATAAAAGTCGACTTTCCTGTTCTAACAGGGCCTACAACTCCCACATATATGTCTCCCTGAGTTCTTTCTGCAATATCATTGTATATATCAAAACTTTCCAAAATATGCCCTCCAATAATCTAATATTAACAGTATATATATATTTTTAGATATACCATTTTATTACTAGATCTTTTTAAGAGGTTATTATAACTCCCGTTCTATCTACCATAAGATTGAATCTTAGAATTAGTTTCTTTATAATTTACAATGTTATCTACTATATATATAGGCCTATCCTTAACTTCATCAAAGATTCTTCCAATATACTGACTCATTGTGCCTATACTTATAAGAATTAGGCTTATCATAAAAGAATTAACAGAGAGCACTACTCCCATACTTAAAACATTGATTTGATTAACTATGTTTTTAATAATTATACTAATTCCTGAAATCAAGCTTACTGTCAAAATAAAAACTCCAATATAATTTATAAATAACAGAGGTTTATAGGATAAGGAAGTTATACCGTCTAGAGCCAATTTTACCATTTTACTTAATGGATATTTTGTTTCTCCTGCAAATCTTTTTTGTCTTACAAACTCCACATAGGTCTGTTTAAATCCTACCCAACTAACAAGTCCTCTTATATATCTATTTTTTTCTGGAAGTGAACACAGGGCATGACATACTTTTTTATCAATAAGTCTAAAATCTCCTACATCCATAGGTATATCAATATTAGTCATGGATTTTAATAATTTATAGTATACCCCTGCAGTAAACTTCTTAAAAAAAGTTTCGCCTTCCCTTTTAACTCTCTTGCCATAAACTACCTCATATCCCTCTTTCCATTTTTCAATCATTTTTAAAATGACTTCCGGAGGATCCTGCAGATCTGCATCAATTACAACAATAGCATCTCCCATAGATATATTCATTCCCGCTGTTATTGCTGCCTGATGCCCAAAATTCCTCGAAAAATTAACCAATTTTATTTTGGAATCCTTTTTACAAATAAGTTCTACCTTTTTTCTTGTAGTATCTCTGCTGCCATCATTTACAAATACAATTTCATACTCCTCCTGAGTTAAATCCATAATCTCTTTAAGTCTTTTATAACTTTCTGAAACTACAAGTTCCTCATTATATAGAGGTACTACAATGCTATAAACTATTTTATCTTTAAACATCTCTACACCTCACTTAACTTTGTTTCTAAAGAAATTATAAATAATAATTGTAGTTATAATATGTAATTGTTATGTGAAATTTATGTGATAAAAAAGCAACCACCCTTACAGATGATTGCTTTTTGCTGGATATTTAATTATAAAACTTACACCTTGTTCCCTATTTACTGCTCTAATATGACCATTATAAAAATCTATTATTTTTTTTGAAATAGCAAGTCCTAATCCGAAATTCCCTTTTTTATCTTTGTACATATTATCAAATATACGATTTATATTTTTATTTTCAATTATACTTCCATCATTATAGATTTCAAGTATAGAAAAACCGGCCTGATTTTTTAAATTTATTTTTATAGTAGTCTTTGCATATCTTAGGGCATTATCCAGTACATTTTCTATAGAAACCTGTATTTTTTCCCTATCGCCTACAATAAAACTCTCACCAATGTCTAACTCCCAATTAATATTATTATTAAATACCTTAAATCTATCTACCATATTATTAATAATCCGTTGTAAATTTACAGTTTCATTTTCGACATTATTTTCTAGTATATATTCAAGGGTATTTAAATATAAAATTTGTTTAATTCTTTTTTCAAGATTTATAGCCTCTTCCTTTATTATCTCAGCTGTTTTTTCAACAGAATCTATATAAATTCCATCTATAATTGCCTCGGCATGACCCATAATAACCATAACCGGCGTTTTCAAATCATGAGATATACTTTGAAGAAACAGTTTTTCATTTTCTTCAGCATATTTTAACTTTTTTTGCATGGTATTCATAGAGTCCGCAAGACTTCCAATTTCATCGTTGTTTTTAACCTTAATAGGCTCTCCCCACTGTTTATTAGCTATTCTTCTGGTATAATTTTCTAATTCCTTCAGTGGTTTTGAAATATATGCGGCCACAAGTTTTGAAGTAAAAAAAGCTAAAATGATAAACACAATGCCTATAATAACTACATTATATAATATACTATTATCTGAAAAATATGGCATGTAGGTAATCAAATAAGATTTTTCTGAATTCTCATTTTTCATTAAACTTATAATAAAAAAGAATTTTTTATTATGGTAATACTCTTTAAACTGCTTTTGTTCATCTCCTGTATATTTAACAAAACTAACCATCCAGTTCCTCTCATCATTTTCTTCAGGTCCAGGTCCCCCATGTTTGTCAGGAGGTTTATTTATATCTATTATTTCAGTCTTTTTATCATTTATATTAACAATTAAATTTTGTACTTCCTTAAGATTTCTTAATTTATCAAAACTTAAAGGATCATTAAAATTACCATTTGTTAATAACATAATGTGAGCTGCCTTTAAATCTTCAATCTTAGCCTTTTCATCAGAGGCCCTAAATACAAATAAATATAAAAGTGAAATACAGCATATTATTACAAGAATCATAATTGTAAAAGTCATCCATATTCTTAACATTAAAGATCTTATTTTAAATATCTTCATGATCTTACAACCAATTTATAACCATATCCATATACCGTTTCTATGGTTAATCTATCTGCCTTTTTTCTAAGTCTTCTTATAGTATCATCTACTACCCTATCTGAACCAAAATAATTATTTCCCCATACATTCATTAAAATTTGTTCTCTTGATATTAAATTATTCTTGTTTTCAATAAGATAGTTTAATAGTTCAAATTCTTTGTTGGTAAGCTGGAGTTCTTCCCCTTTAAAAAAAACTATTCTTTGATTTTTACTGATTAAATATTCTCCCAGCTTTACATCTGTACTTTTACTATGATCCTTATTGCCATAAATTCTCTCCATAAGTTTATTAGTTCTTATAACTAATTCTCTTGGTAGAAATGGTTTAGATAAATAGTCATCACTACCAAGTTCCAGACCTACCACCCTATCCAATTCTTCATTTCTTGCAGACATAAATATAACAGGAGTATCTTTATTATTTTGCTTTATGTATTTAATTAACTCATAACCATCTATATCAGGAAGCATTATATCCAGTATCCAAAGGTCTGGCATATCCTTTATCCTGTCTTTTGCACAACTTCCATTAAAAAAAGTTGTAACATCATATCCCTCATTTTTAAGATACTTTTCAAGCAAAATATTTAAACTATGTTCATCTTCCACTAAATATATTTTTTTAGCCAACGTTATCACCTCAACTTAAATTGGCTAGGCATCTGAAAATTAATAACTAGTTAGTTATAGATACTTTAACCCCCCTATTTTATCATATTCTTTAAAAACTGTCACTAACATTGCCTACATCTTTTAATTTATCTACTTTAATTACCACTCTTCTCAAAGTATCCAAAAATAAATAACCAGTCAAAATGACTAGTTATTTATTAAAATATAACTATAAACTATCGGTATAAACTTTCAAGTCATATAATTGTTTTTCAGAGTCTCTGCCGCCACCTCCAGCTTGATTATTTGAGTTTTTATTACCATCTGTACTATCAGTTGACTTAGTGACAGATTCACTAGAATTACTATATTCACTTGCGGAAACAACTTTTCCATTTTTCTTAACCCAATTCATAATTTCACTGCTAGAGTTCCCGCCACCAGTGCCTCCAACCATTACATATCTTATTTCTCCATTCTTAACCATTTGTTTAAATTCATCAAGGGTAACTATTTTATCGCTGCCTAAAAATCCTCCCAGAGACATTACAGATTCTCCACTATTAATTATTATATCTGCAGCATCATTAGATGATGAAACCACAAGCAGATATTTTTCATTGGTTTTATTTTTTAATAAAAATTCTATAAGTTTTGAATTGCTGCTATCCATATTTCCCTGTTGAGTTCCCTTAGAACTTCCCTGAAATTTAGAATCAGACTGTTTGTTTGTGGATAAGAGCTCCAGACCTGCCGCTGGAGTAGATCCGCTTAACTTATTAAATATTACAGTAGAAGATCCTACAAGTGGAGTTATTAAAAGCCCTATAAGTGACAAACTCACTAAGATTTTCTTTAATTTAATAAGCTTACTCTGATTAAATTCATTGTTTTTCATATAAACTTCTTTATTTTTCATAAAGTTTAATATGGCAAGTATTATAGAAGGTACCAAACATAAAACTACTATTAATGCCATTAATATCTTTACAATACTTGAATAACTATTAAAGTAATAAGCTACCAATAGCTGGACACCTCCATTAACAGCCAGTGCTGCAGGTAAAAACCAGCATTTCCATCCACCTTCTTTATAAAGTTCCCACATTGAAATAATTCCTATTCCCGCAAGTGCTGCAACTGGCGGTGCAAGCATAGTTAAATAATAAGAGTGGAATGTGCCTGTATTGAAACTGAAATATATAAATACAGGTAAAAACCATATAAACCACAAAATTAATGCCTGTTTTCTCTTATTATCTAACTTAAATTTCAATTTTTCTTTAATAGATGCAGCTATAAATCCAAATATGGCAAGTGGTATAAACCAGCATATTTGATCTGAAAGTGTATTTTTTGAAAACAATCTTGTAATTCCTGCTGTAGTTTGACCTCCAAATGTACCAGACTGAACTCCTTGGGTACTTCCGCCTCCAGGTCCCTGACCACCGCCTGGACCACCATTCATTTTTCCACTGCCATTTGGAGCACTGCCAGTCATACCTTCATTATTGTTTGGAGGACTTCCTGGAAATTGACTTTGAGATTCACTTGAACTAGATTGAGATGTTTCAGAGGTAACTTTTGAACCATCTTTAGACTGCCCCATAGCTTGTCTATTCCCTCCTGGTGTACCTCCGCCGCCTTTATTAGATGAATTACCAAGTGATATCCTCTCCATTCCATTATGACCTACTATAAGTTCCATAACTGTATTATTTGTACTACTGTCTACATAAGGTCTGTTTGCAGCAGGTGTAGAATCAACAATTAATGCCCATGACAACGAAACTGCCAAAAGTACAAAAGTACTTACTACAAGATGAAGTATTCTCTTCTTAACTGAAACATTTGTAGAAAGAAGATATGTTATATATAACGCAGGCGCTATCATATAAGCTTGAAGCATTTTTATATTAAACCCCAATCCTACTAGTACCATACTTATTATAAGATATTTAAACTTCCCTTTTTCTGCTGCTATGGAAAGTGCCAGACATGCAAATAATAAAACCATCACAAGCAGATTATCTATTGTATTATTTCTGCTTACAGCTACAAATACTGGAGTTACTGCAAGACATAATGCAGAAATAAGTCCTGCTATACTGCCAAAAGCTCTTTTAACAATAAAATACATTAATATAACGGAAATTACCCCCGCCAGAGCTTGAGGCAAAATTATACTGATACCGCTAAAGCCAAACATTTTAGCAGATATAGCCTGAATCCAAAAACCCAAAGGCGGTTTATCGATAGATACAAAACCTGCCGGATCGAAAGATACGAAAAAGAAATTTTTAAAATTCATAGTCATGCTTTTTATGGCCGCAGCATAATACGAATTCCCATAGCCTTCTATACTTAAATTTGCAAAATTTAATATAGCAGAAAGTATTACAATTAGTATTAGTGCAATATTTTGTTTGGTGAATTTTATTCTGTTCACTAATTTTATTTTATTCATTAGACTTCACTCTCCCTTTTTACCTACATTCATTCACAATGTGAGGTTATACTATGTAAAAAATTATAACCTCTGTTTGTTGTGCAAATATCAAAAATCTATGTGAAGTTTATGTGATTGTAAGTAATTTAAAGAGAGCATATATTAATATATTTCACTTTTTTTATCTCTGCTCATTAGTTCATATACAGTATATTTAGGATCTTTTCCTTGAAATAAAATTTTATAAAGTGCATCTGTTATAGGCATCTGTACTTGTAATTTTTCTTTTAATCCATAAAAGGCATTGCATGCTTTTATGCCCTCTACCACCATGCCTATTTGATCCACTGCTTCTTTCACCGGTATTCCCTGACCTATAAGAATACCCGCTCTCCTATTTCTGCTGTGGATACTTGTACAGGTAACTATAAGATCTCCTATACCTGTAAGTCCCGTGAAAGTTTCTCTCTTTCCTCCAAGCTTTTCACCAATTCTCATTATTTCTGCAATACCTCTTGTCATAATGGCAGCCTTTGAATTATCTCCATATCCTATTCCATCTGAAATTCCTGCAGCCACTGCAATTATATTTTTAACAGCACCTCCAATTTCCACCCCTATAATATCTTCATTAGTATAAACTCTGAATTTTTTTGTCATAAATACATCTTGAATTTTTTTTGCATATTCCATTTCTTTTGAAGATACAACTACTGTAGTTGGTATGTCCCGTGCTACTTCCTCTGCATGACTTGGTCCTGAAAGTACTACTACTTTATTGTTTGGAAGTTCTTCTTTAATAACCTCAGAAAGTCTTTTTGTACTCTCCTCTTCTATGCCTTTTGCTATATTTACAATTATTTGATGCTGGCTTATGAAACTTTTAAAATTTCTACAAATTTCTCTCACCGCCTGGGAGGGTACTGATAAAACTAAAATATCACTTTTTTGTATAACTTCTTTTACGTCACTAGAAGCCTTTACTTCTTCTGGAATCACTATACCATGGAGATACTGTATATTTTCTCTCTTTACATTTATATCTTCCACTATACTGGCTTTTCTATCCCATAGTTTTACGTCTATTCCTTTCTTTGCAAGCATTACTGAAAGAGCGGTTCCAAAACTACCTCCTCCTAAAAAAGATACAGATAGACACATAAGTTATTCCTTCCTTTCTCTAAATTCTAACTTTATACCAGTTCCAGCAAAATCAAAACTATCCCTTAATTGATTTTCAATATATCTACTATAGGAAAAATGAATACATTTAGGATCATTTACAAAAAATACAAATGTAGGCGGTTTTATTCCTATTTGAGTTACATAATAAATTTTCAGCCTTTTGTTACCTACAACAGGTGGTTCTTTCATCATAATTATTTTACCTATTATATCATTTAGAACTCCTGTCTTTATCTGTTTGCAGTAACTATCATAACACTCTCTCACTAACTTCAAAATTTTATTTACTCTCTGACCAGTTTTTGCAGATATAAATAAATAAGGAGCATAAGACATAAAAGAAAGACTATTTCCTATATTAGTTTTGTATTTATCTACGGTCTTGGTATCTTTATCTATTAAATCCCATTTATTAATAACTACCATTATGGCTTTATTCAATTCATGTGCATACCCTATTATTTTTTCGTCTTGTTCACTTATATCCTGAGTAGCATCTAACATTAGTATACATACATCTGCCCTTTCTACTGCAGTATATGTTCTTATAACACTATACTTTTCTATCTCTTCTTTAACTTTACTTTTTCTTCTAACACCTGCAGTATCTATCAATAAAAATTTTCCTTCATCTGTTTCTAAATAACTGTCTATAGCATCCCTTGTGGTACCTGGAATATCACTTACAATTACTCTTTCCTCTCCCAAAAGCTTATTTATAAGGGAAGATTTTCCTACATTAGGTTTACCTATAAATGCTATTTTTATATATTCGCTATCATCATCTTCATTACCTTCATTTCTGAAATTTTCCACTACTTTATCCAGCATATCTCCAAGTCCCAGTCCCTGAGATGCAGAGATAGATATAGGCTCTCCTATTCCCAAGTTATAAAATTCATATACATAGCTTTCTTGACTTATGTTATCTATTTTATTTACTACAAGTACTACCGGTTTTTTACTTTTTCTAAGCATTTGAGCCACTTCTCTATCTGATGCAGTAAGCCCTTCTTTTCCATCTACTATAAATATTATTACATCAGCAGTCTCTATGGCTATTTGTGCCTGTCTTCTCATTTTAGAAATTATTACATCATTATTTTCAGGTTCAATTCCTCCTGTATCAATTATAGTAAAACTATACTGCAGCCAATCCGCCTGAGCATATACTCTATCCCTTGTAACCCCCGGAGTATCTTCTACTATAGATATTCTTTTTCCTGCCAACTTATTAAATAATGTAGATTTTCCTACATTAGGTCTCCCTACTATAGCTACTATTGGTTTTCCCATTTAGCTATTCCTCCTCGCTGTTTTCATTTATAGTTTGTATTAAATTTTTTCCTGTGTAATCACATACCAGTATCTTTCTGTTTAAAGAACTCTCTAATTCCTCTAAAGTCACATCGTCTAAAAATACTCTTTTCTGTGATTCTGAAAGCTCATATCCTTTTCTCAGCATACAATCCGGTATAATTAAATAGCTTCCTAAAGTTTCATATTTCAATTGCTCTAATATATCCTTTGCAGTAACAAGTCCTGCTACAGTTATAGTGTTACCAAAGAAATTATTTATTATTTTTTTTACATTAATTATTATACGGGGATTTTTTTTCATTATTTTCTCAGTTGAACTTTTTATTTCTTCATAGGCTAAAGCCCCTGTTATGAAGGTAAATGAACCTTTTACCTTTGCACTTAAATTTTTAAGCTCATTTGTTATATTATCCCTAAAAATTCTCACCATGCCTACACCATCTTCTAATTGATTATAATTTCCATAAAATTCCGAAGGTGGAATATCCCTATTTGAAACAATATAAAATTCATCTGAAAATCTTACAAAAGGAGTCCCTATTTCTTTTATATACTTTTTTTGAAGTTCTTCTGCAATTTGTAACTGCTTGGCTGCAGAATTTTTATCATATTGATTTAAATTAAAAAGCCCCTGTCTATATTTTGTAATTCCCACAGGTACTACTGCTACATTTTCCACCCCAGGATATAACTTATAAAGATCTTCTATAGTTTTTCTTAATTCCTGGCCATCATTTATATTAGGACATAACACCACCTGACAATTCACTTTTATATGATTTTTTGTAAGCCTTTGCAGCAGATTATATATATCTCCTGCAAATTTATTATTTATCATCTTTATTCTCAACTTAGGATTAGTGGTATGCACCGATACATTTATAGGACTTATTTTATATTTAATTATTCTATCTATATCATCCTTGCTCATATTTGTAAGCGTCACAAAATTTCCTTGAAGAAATGCCAGTCTAGAATCATCATCTTTAAAATAAAGAGTTTTTCTCATTCCTTTGGGCATCTGATCTATAAAACAAAAAATACAATTATTATGACAGCTTCTAGGTTTATCTAAAATTGCCTCTTCAAATTCCACTCCTAAATCCTGGTCATATTCCTTCTCTATTTCCAACTCCCATATATCTCCACTTTTCTTTTTGATTTGAACTTCCACATATTCATCACTTATGAGAAATTTATAATCTATTATATCCTTAACTTCCATATTATTAATAGCTACCAGGTAATCTCCCACTTCTATTTCCACTTCTTCAGCAATACTTCCAGATTTAATTGCCTTAATTTTATTTTTCATGTATACAACTCCCGTTTAAAATTTTTACTTTAGAAACTTTAAAATAGAGTGCTATTAAAAGAAACGCTTTATACATTTAGAATATAACCTAATATACCTATTTAGTCAATTATTAAACTTTTTAAGTATATCAAGTGATTCTTAGGTTCAGGTGGAGTTTGCTTATGAGAACTGCTTTTCTCCAGCTGAACCTTAGAAGAACTTATCCAGGCGCGTAGCAGTGCTTATCCCCCACTTTGATAGAAAAGCAGAGAACCAAAATTTTTAATTTTGTGTGAATCGCTTTCACAGAGTGAGATGGGGGGGTTAGCAGTGGTAGCGATCGGATAAACCAAAAAAATAAAAAAAATCTCTCTAAGATTTATATAGAAGAGATTTTTTTTAAAATTAAATTAAATTTATCAAGAATATTAAACCTCCGGAAATAAAAGCACAACCGGGTATGGTAACTATCCAGGTAAAAACTATATCCTTTACTACAGCCCACCTTACTGCCGAAAACCTTTTAGCAGCTCCAACCCCCATTATAGCCGTAGTTATTATGTGTGTTGTACTAACCGGTGCATTAAACATAGTAGCTGTAAATATTACTGTAGATGCACCCATTTCTGCTGAGAAACCATTTACAGGTGCGATTCTAGCCATTTTAGAACCCATAGTTTTTATTATCTTCTTGCCTCCAAGACTTGTACCCAAAGCCATGGCAAGTGCACAGCAGACTTTTACCCAGAAAGGAACAGCAAATACCTTGATAAAACCTGCGCTGACTAGGGTCATAGTTATAACTCCCATGGTTTTTTGCGCATCATTTCCACCATGATTAAGAGCTATTAACATTGCAGATACTATTTGAGCTTTTGAAAAAATTTTTGTTACTGTACTTGGTCTTGTATTTCTCAAAATCATATTGATTATAGTCATAAACACAAAACCTATTATAAATCCTATTATAGGTGACAAGATAAGCCAAAGTATGACTTTTACAAAAAGACTCCACCAATTAATTATTAGAAAAGAACTCTTATACACAATAGCAGACCCAACTAATCCTCCTATAAGTGCATGAGAAGAGCTGCTTGGTATTCCAAAATACCAAGTTAGTAAATTCCAGATTATTGCTCCCATAAGTGCTGCTATAATTACACTTTGAGTAATATCATTAGGGTTAACTATACCCTTTCCTACTGTTTGTGCAACTTTTACACTCATAAAAGCCCCTATAAAATTAAAAAAAGCCGACATCACTACTGCCGTTTTCAGCGTCATTACCCTAGTAGATACACAACAGGCTATAGCATTGGCACTATCGTGGAAACCATTTATTGTATCAAATATTAATGCAATTACTATTATTACTATTGTTAAAATCAAAGCACTGTCAAGCATTTTTCATTACTACCCCTTCAATAACATTAGCTAAATCTTCACAAGCATCCAGTGTATCTTCTAAACATTGATATATTTCTCTCCATTTTATAACATCTATAACTTCCATATTTATTCTAAATATATCTCCAATAGCTTTTCTTGAAACTACATCTCCTTCTTCTTCTATTCTATTTACTTCTATTATTCTCTTGGCCAGCTGTTTACTGTTTTTCATATTTTTTAATTCTTCCATTATAAGAATTAGTTCCTTACAGCAGTCAACTATCATTTTTCCTAAAACAACAGCTTCTTCAGTACACTTATTTACATTAAACATAACAAACCTGCTAGCTGTGGATTCTATGTAGTCAATAATATCATCTGTATCCTTTGCTATAACATATATATCCTCTCTATCAAATGGAGTAATGAATGTACTATTTAATTGTTCTAGTATTTCGTGCTGTTTTTTATCTCCCTCGTGTTCCACCTCTTTTATTTTTTTTAAATTTTCTTCTGAATTTTCAAGATCATTCAAAAAATCCAATAACATTTTTGCAGCTTTATAAGCAATATTTGCAGTTTGTACAAAAAAGTCATAAAACTTGTCTTCTTTTGGAGTAAAAGTGAACATTATATCCCTCCTGGCATTGAAAGTATACATTTTCGACCTTATAAAGTATAACATAAATTTAACAAAAATTAAATAAAAAATTTCATACTTAATTTAATATGTATGTAATAACTATTGCATATATTAAAGCTTTCTTCTAATTCTATAAGCTTTAACAATATTTTATTGTTAACCTAAGTTTAACATAACAATTTATATTATAAATAAATCCGTCTGACTAGTGTATATATATTCAGTGAATAAAATTCAAAAAAATAAAGATTTTCGATATACACCGAAAATCTCATAAATTTAAGCTTCTATATCCCAGCTATTCATTTAGATCCTTCTGTTCTCCTGTAACTAAATATATGGTTCCTTCGCATATATTGGTTACATGATCTGCTACTCTCTCTAAATATTTACATACAAATATGAGCTGGGTCATCTGATTTATTTTACTGTGATCCTCTATCATAATTTCTATCATTTCTTTAAATACATTTTTATATAACCTATCTACCTCATCATCCATCTTGCAAGATTCATAAGCTTCTTCTACATTTGTATCCACATAAGCATCCAATGCCCTTTTTATCATATCATTAACTATTTTAGATATTTTAGATATATCTATTAGTTTTTTTACATACTTTTCATTTTTTAATCTTATAGTTATTTTAGCTATATCTACAGCATAATCTGCCATCCTCTCCAGATCTGTTATTATTCTGGCAGTTGTAAATATTGTTCTCAAGTCTATGGCAAGTGGCTGTTCTTTTGCAGTTAGTTTTATACATTTATTCTCTATTTCTTTATACAGATTATCTACTAAATCATCATTTTTTATAGTCTGCTTTGCTAACTGCTCATCCTGTTTTACCAGGGCTTCAATACACTGATGAATTTGTTTTTCAACCATACTTCCCATTCTCAATACATCATTATGCATCTCTTCTAATGCGTAGTCAAATGCTGTTCTCGTCATAATATCCACCTCTTTTCAGTTATTAATTTTATTATGCCATATATTACAGTTTTTAAAAATACTTTTTATATCAAGTGATTCTTAGGTTCAGATGGAATTTGCTTACTAAGAAATGCTTTTCTCCACCTGAACCTTATTAACAGTATTCTTAGTGTCTTTAGCACTTAGAATACATTATCCTTTAGGGGAAGAACTTATCCAGGCGCGTAGCAGTGCTTATCTCCCACTTTGATAGAAAAGCAGAGAACCAAAATTTTTAATTTTGTGTGAATCGCTTTCACAGAGTGCGATGGGAGTATTAGCAATGGTAGCGCTCGGGTGAATTAACCAAATCTCCCTGTAATGTAATCTTCTGTCCTTTTATCTTTAGGCTTGTAGAAAATATTTTCAGTTTTTTCAGCTTCAATAATTTCTCCATTTAAAAAGAAAGCAGTATAATCGGATATCCTTCCAGCCTGCTGCATATTATGGGTTACTATTATTATAGTATACTTTTTCTTTAAAATGTCCATAAGTTCTTCTATTTTTAATGTAGATATAGGATCTAAAGCTGAAGTAGGCTCATCCATTAAAAGTACATCCGGTTGTACTGCAAGAGTTCTTGCTATACACAGCCTTTGCTGCTGGCCTCCTGACAGTCCTAATGCATTTTTATCCAATCTATCTTTTACCTCGTCCCAGATAGCTGCATCCTTAAGACTATTTTCTACTAATTCATCTAGTACACCTTTTTTATTTATCCCATGTATTCTTGGACCATAGGCTACATTGTTATATATGGACATAGGAAAAGGGTTGGGACTTTGAAATACCATTCCAATTCTTTTTCTTAAATCTATTACATCATAATCCTCATATATATTTTTACCCTCAAAAAACACTTTTCCTTCAATTTTAACTGAATCTATCAAATCATTCATTCTATTTAAAGTTCTTAAAAAAGTTGATTTTCCGCACCCTGAAGGTCCTATTAAAGCTGTAACAGAATTTTTCTTCACATCTAAATTTATTTTCTTAAGTGCCTGATTAGAGCCATAATATAAATCAAGGTCTTCTGTCCGTATTATATTCATTAATTCTCCTCCTTATTTCTTTCCAGTATATGATTCATATATTTTTTTCCCTAATATCCTAGCTATAAGATTAAAAAGTAATACCATAATTACTAAAACTGCAGAAGCCTTATTAGCTATCTGGGCTGCGTCAGGTACCATTCCTTCTGAATTTAATTTCCATATATATACTGCTAAAGTTTCTGCAGGTCTCATTATACTGAAAGAAGAACTTTTATCAATCAAGCTTATATAGGAAAAATTTAATTTAGGTGCACTCATACCTGCAGTGTATAAAAGTGCTGCAGCCTCTCCAAATATTCTACCTGCAGCAAGTATTACACCTGTAGATATCTGTGGTATAGCCGATGGAAGAATTATTTTTGATATAGTCTGCCATGTAGTTGCCCCCAAGCCTAGGCTGGCCTCTTTTACAGGACCTGCTGCAGCAGTTATGGCATTTTCACTTACCCTGGTTAAAGCAGGTAAATTTAATACAGATATTGCAAAAGCCCCTGATAAAAGAGTAAAGCCCCAATTTGTCATATTTACAAATATTAAAAGGCCGAATAATCCAACCACAATAGAGGGTAATGAAGCCATAGTTTCTATACTCAACCTAACTATATTTAAAAATATTCCTTCCTTTGCATATTGGGATAAATATATTCCCGCCCCTATTCCAAAAGGAACACTTATAAATAAAGCCACTATTAACATATAAAAAGAATTAAATAACTGGGGGCCTATGCCTCCTCCAGCTTCTCCAAATTTTGCTTCACCAAATAAAAAAGATGGTTTCAAAAATCCCGCACCTTTAAATAGTATATATCCTATTAAAATTACCAAAATGACTACTATAAAAGCAGATACTCCGTAAAAAACTCCAGTCCAGAATTTGTCCTTCATTTTAGCATTCATCTTTTAACTTCACTCCTTTTTCCTATAGCTTTTATTATTAAAATGAAAATAAAAGAAACTATTAAAAGAAATAATGCCAGAGACCATAATGCATCATTCCATGCAGTTCCAGATACTGTGTTTCCCATATCCATAGTTAAAATACTTGTCATGGTAGATGTAGGATCTAAGAGGCCTTTAGGAAATTTTATAGTATTTCCTATTACCATTTGTACTGCCAATGCTTCTCCAAAAGCCCTAGCAATCCCTAATACTACTCCAGTAAGTATACCATTTTTTGCAGATGGAACTATTACTTTACTTATAGTCTGCCACCTGGTTGCACCTAATCCATAAGATGCTTCCATATAACTTCTTGGAATAGTTTTTACTGCGTCTGCAGATATACTGGCTATAGTAGGTAGTATCATTACACTTAATACCAGTATACCTGCCATTAAACTAAATCCAATTCCATGAAAACTTCTTTTTAGAAATGGAATAAGTACACTAAACCCTATCCAACCATACACAACTGAAGGTATACCTACAAACAATTCCAGTGAAGGCTGTAATATTCTGGCCCCTATTTTAGGAGATATGTAATGCATAAATACTGCCAGTGCTATACTTATAGGAGCACTTATTATAACTGCCCCTAAAGAAACAAAGGTAGAACCTGCAAAAAATATAAGTGCCCCAAGCTTTGGGGTATTACTATCCGGTACCCACTGAGAAGTAAATAAAAATTCTAATATAGGGTATCCTCTTTTTACAAAAGTTGCTACACCTTTTGAAGTTATAAAGACTATTATACTTAACGTAAGAATTATAATCATAACTCCACAAAATGTAGCAAAACCTTTTCCTAAATATTCACTTTTTAGTTTATGCCACAATGATTTATTTCCCATATTCACCAACCTCAAAATCATATTTTAATAGTAAAACATGCCAGTATAGTCACTGATTACTCTTTAAAATTTTTTAGTTAACTGGCTGTGTACACAGCCAGTTAATTCATTTCTATTTCATATCGCTCATTGGAATATATCCAAGTTTCTTTACAGTTTCTTTATTTTCATCACTTAGTACATAATCTATATATGCTTTTGTCAAATCTTTTGCTTCTCCTTTTGTATACATATGTTCATAAGACCAAAACGGATATTTTCCTGAAATTATGTTTTCTGAAGTAGCTTCAACTCCTTCTATCTTTAAAGCTTTAACATTATTTTTAACTGCATCTGTTAAATATGATAAAGCCAGATAACTTATAGAACCTTCTGTTGTCTTAATAGCATTTTCTACATTTCCATTAGAATCTTGGGTTGTTCCAAGACCTTCCTTTTCCTCTTTTCCGCCCATTACAGTATCTTTAAATGTAGCTCTGGTACCTGATGACTTGGTCCTGTTTATAACATTTATTTTCATATCACTTCCGCCTACATCTTTCCAATTAGTAACTTCTCCTGTAAATATCTTCTGTATTTGATCCTTAGTTAGAGAGTCAACATTTACATTAGGATTTACTACTACTGCAAAGCCTATAGCACAAACCTTATGATCTACCAGCTGTTTTGCATCACTTGCTGATAATTTTGATTCTGCTGTTACATCAGAGTTCCCTATATTTGCAGTACCTTGAAGCACTAAATTTAATCCTGTTCCGCTTCCTCCACCCTGAACATTAATAGTTGCCTTAGGGTTTTTTTCTGAAAATGTTTTGCCAATTTGTTCAGCCAATGGTTGAAGTGCAGTAGAACCGGCTAAAGTTATTGAACCAGATACTTCCTGATTAGTATTCTTTTGTTCACCTTCTGTGCTAGTATTTCCTCCACAACCTGCAAATATTCCCGTGGTTACGGTAATAGCCACAGCTGTTATAAAAGTTCTTAATATTTTTTTGTTCATAATAACATAGACCTCCTTAAGATTTGCCCGTTAACTTTGTAAAATAAAATAAAAATAATAAATTAAAATTATCATTAATTTCTACAGTATTTATAATATTCCACAAAGGTTAATGCTTTATTATAGCTATGTTAATTAAAATTAACATCCAATATTAAAATATACTGGATGTTATCTCCATTAGTAATTTTCAATTACATGTTTTCATCTCTGTTAATATCTAAAGGTATTTTAACTGTAAACTTACTTCCTTTGCCAACTTCACTTTCTAATTCTATAGTTCCACTAAATTTTAGAAGAATATGTTTTACTATAGCAAGACCTAAGCCAGTTCCTCCCTGGCTTCTAGACCTAGCTTTGTCAACTCTATAAAATCTTTCAAATAATCTCTCCTGGTGGTCTTTTGAAATTCCAACTCCATTGTCTTCTACCCATATCAAACAATCATTATCCTTAAGTGATGTACCAATTTTCACCATTCCTCCATCATTAGTATATTTTATTGCATTATCTACTAAATTTATAATCATCTGTTTAAATCTATCCGCATCTCCCAATATATCGGGGAGTTTATAATTTATTTTCTTAATTTTTATATGTTTTTTTCCGGCAGCAGTTTCCATCATACAGCATACATCATTTATTATTTGATTTATATTTATAAGTTCCACTTTATCCATCTCATTGCTTTCTATATGAGAAAGTATGAGTATATCATTTATTAACCTTGTAAGTCTATCTGCTTCATCATCTATTAT
Source organism: Candidatus Clostridium eludens (assembly GCF_045310515.1). Lineage (NCBI taxonomy): Bacteria > Bacillati > Bacillota > Clostridia > Eubacteriales > Clostridiaceae > Clostridium > Candidatus Clostridium eludens. The sequence continues at coordinate 113,028 of NZ_JBJHZX010000013.1, forward strand.
ATTTAAGAATTTATTTCTATTTTTTGCATCCTCTACATATTTTAAGGTTTCAGCAAATCCTTTTATAGATGTAAGAGGAGTCTTTAATTCATGGGATACATTGGCCACAAACTGAGATCTCATATTCTCCAGCTTTTTTATATCTGTTATATCTTGAACCACTGCTACTATGCCTATTTTTTCATCTCCATTTATAATATAGTCAGTTTTTATCCTTAAATCCCTTTCTTTAGGTCTTAATATTTTAATCTCACCATATTCTTTTTTTACACTTTTAAATATACTTTCCAACTCAAAATCCCTTATACTATCCATTAAGTTTTCCCCTATTATATCTTTAGAAATACCAAATATTTTTTTTGCATATGGATTTATTATTATAATTTTATAATTGCTATCCACAGCTATTACACCGCTATCCATACTTTTAAGTATAGCTTCTAATTTATTTCTCTTATCCACAGAATCCCTTAAGGTACTTTGAAGTTCATCTGCCATATGATTAAAAGTCTTACTAAGTTCACCTATTTCATCTTCTGAATTAACTATAACTCTTTTGTTTAAATTTCCACTTGCTATACTAAAGGTAGTACACTTAAGTTCTTTCAATGGTTTTACTATAGATTTTGAAAGTCTTGAGGCAAAAGCTAAAGACATTAATATGGAAAAGAACATTATAAACACATAATATCTAAGATAATTATTTTCAAATCCTTTAATTGTCTGCATGGTTAATGCACTTCGTACTACATACCCATTTCCAAATGCAGTGGCAAAATACAGTGTTTTTTTACCTGTAGTATCACTTGTTCTAATGTCATAACCAGTTCCTTCTTTTCTAGCCTCCTGTACTTCTTTTCTTGAATTATGATTATTCATAGTACTTTCTAGAGCTACAGAATCTCCAAGCACTTTTCCATTTTTATTTATAATAGTTTCCCTTGTAATTTCACTTTGAAAATTTTCTTTTAAAAAACTACTTTTATCCTCTATTTTCTGATTTCTCATTATATTTATTATGATTTCATTATTTAATTTTAAAGTATCTTTCATATTTTTTATATATTCATGATTTTCAATTACTATAAATAATAAGGTAGTTATAAGCATACTAAATGCAAGAGTAGCTAACATATACAACATCAATTTTCTTTTCATTTCATCACCAGTTACTCTTTCCAGTTAAATCTATATCCAATTCCACGTATGGTTTCAATGTATTTAGGCTTTTTATCACAATTCTCTATTTTTTGTCTTATATGCCTTATATGCACATCCACAGTTCTAGTTTCCCCTACATATTCATATCCCCATATTTTATCAAGTAGAAAATCTCTAGTCATAACTCTTCCTTTATTCTTTATAAGCATTTGCAAAAGTTCAAATTCCTTTAATGTTAATTCCACTTTTTCACCGTTCTTAAGTACTTCATGTCTGTCAAAATCTATACTTATTTCTCCAAACACATAATATCTATCTAAAGTTTTTATCATGGTTCTTCTGAGTATGGCTTTTACCCTCGCTACTAATTCTCTTACAGAAAAAGGCTTTGTAATATAATCGTCTGCTCCAAGTTCCAACCCTAGTACTTTATCAAATTCCTCTCCTCTGGCAGTTATCATAATTACAGGAGTAGATGATATAGATTCATCTCTCCTTATTTCTTTACATATATCATACCCGTCCATTCCTGGAAGCATAACATCCAGTAAAATAAGTTTAGGTCTTTCCTCCTTTGCAATTTTCAGCGCCTCTACTCCATCTGAGGCTACAATAGTCTTATATCCGTTATTTTCAAGATTAAACTTAATAAGTTCGCATATATGCTCTTCATCATCTACTATTAGTATTTTTTCTTTTGACATAAACACACCCCTTTTGTGTAATTCACAGTTCACTGCCTAAAATGCACAATTAATCATAATATAATTAATTTACAGAAGGATTAAGGTAAACAAAAGAAAACAATCTTCCCCCATATTTATTTTTCCTGTAAGAATACAATTCATATTCTGTATTACATGCAGTACAAACATCTAAACAATTTATATTTTCATATTTTACCCCCTTACTTTGTAATTGGTGTAAAATACATTTTTTCAAACTCAGTTTACGTCCTTCAAATATCTTTTTATCTCTGTAAAAAGGTGAATTTTTAAATTCATGTATTACTTCTTCTCCCACTTCATAACAGGAATTGCAGATATGTGGTCCTATACAGGCTGTTATATTTAAAGGATCACTTTTAAAATCCCTTTGCAGCTTTTCCAATGTCTTTAAAACAATACATCCTAAGGTGCCCCTCCACCCACTATGGACTGCCGCTACAACTTTCTCTTTTCTATCGTACAAAATTATGGGAACACAATCTGCATTAAAGACTCCCACAGCCTCATAAGGCATATTTGTAATTATTCCGTCTGCGTCTTCTAATCTACCCCTATAAATTATACTGTCACAGCCATGGACCTGATTTAGATATCCTATATTTCTCAAATTAAACCATTTTTTTAAATTTTCAATATTTTTTCTACCTATATCTTCTGATTTATTAAAGTTCAAGTTATTTTTAGCTGTTGAAAATACTGCCTCTGCCCCTTTAAGATCTATCTTTATAAATTCATATCCTTCAACTAAAATTCTCTCCATATTTTCCTCCATATTTAATGTTATCATTAAGAATACTTTAAATATATTTTAACATTGTTTATGAATCAATAGCAGTATATATATAAATTTAACTTTTTTTAACTTTGGCTTAACAAATCATCACCACCCGTAAAACGGGTGGTTTGCTCAACCCTATAAGGGCATGTTACTGGCTGTGCTACTCGCACACTGAACGGTGTGCCAACCGCATATGCCTTTACAGGCTGC
>NZ_JBJHZX010000014.1:0-112868 GCF_045310515.1 Candidatus Clostridium eludens
TTTAAGGCGGTTTTCTACATAATTTTATCCTGTAAATGTTTTATACATTAATTTACATTAAACTGTCCATACGTCAGCCAAGCGGGCTAAAAGTTTCTGTTCCTTCTGCTTTGCTTCCATTAGTCCCTGCTCAAATTTAATCTTGTGGGCATTGGACTCAAAGGTTTTGATATTACTAAGTATCATTGGAATCAGTGCGGTTGGCCGTTCGCTAAAGCGTGGCATTGTGATATCGATCTCTCCTGTACAACGCATTCCGTATTTCTCAAGGTATGTCTGTATAGATTTGCTCACAGCATCACCGCCCTCAAGTCTGCCTAGGTCTTCAAAAAAAGTCTTGTCCCTGGCATGCTTAAAATATTCAATTACTTCTGGATATTTTCTCACAACATCTGCTGCATCCAAAAGCTCAAGTCCCATTTCAGATGAAATGTTGTTGTCTACCGACTGTGAGAGTGTGTCCACTGCACTTTTTTCACCAAGCCATTTCTCCATTTTTTTATTAATCCAGGCTGCTGTCATCATCCCCATAAGTGTTACCCCCACGCTTCTAGTGTCAGCCATGACTTTGATTAATTGCTTACGATCCTGCAAAATAAAATCAAATAATTCATCTCCGGAAACACCGGCTATTCTTTGCTTTAGCTCCCTTAGAGAGGCTTGAGCATTTCCAATGAGTTCTTTAACAACAGCTGGGTCATTTTCGCGGTATATCTTTATTGCCTGTATGGGAAGATCCCATGACAGCCCTTCTGCACCCATGTGTAAAGTTCTCTTTCCATGGGGCAGGGTCTTTAAAAACTGTTTACGCTTAGATAAATTTGTCATAGCATTTTTCATTAAAGGATCAGCTTGCCCAAAACTGCTTAGTGCCATTTTTCTCCCCAGAGGTGAAGCAAAATCATTAGACAAATCATAAAATAACCTTCCTCCTGCAGCAGACATAATATAATCCTTGCCTAAAATCTGGAGAAAAGACATACCCAGTGGCTTTATGGCTTCGGTCATCATCTGCATATGACCGAAGGATATATATACATGATTTTTACCATCTGTAACAATAGGTACCGGATATAAGGTTGTAATAGGACGACTCTGAACCACATAAAATTCATCTTCATAAAGACACCATTCAATGTCCTGTGGGTGTCCAAAATACCCCTCAATCTTTCTTCCCATGCACTCAAGCTTTAATATCTGCTCATCTGTCAGAGTCTGTGTATTCTGTTTTCCCTCCTCGATTTCCTGCTCCTCAGTGCCTCCTTCTTTTAAGGCGTAAATTGCAAGCTTCTTTCTGGATATCTTTTTATCCATAATCCTGCCTTCCCGTACCTTATAAATATCTGCATTAACCAAGCCGGAGACCAGTGCCTCGCCAAGCCCAAAGCTTGCATCAATAGACAGTACCTTCCTGTTGGATGTTACGGGGTCGGTTGTAAACATAATCCCTGAAGCCTCTGGAAAAACCATTTTTTGAATGACCACAGACAGATGAACTTTGCTGTGGTCAAAGCCGTTCTGTATACGGTAGGTTACGGCACGGTCAGTAAAAAGCGATGCCCAGCACTTACTGATATGTTTCAAGATAGCATCTTTCCCCATAATATTCAAATACGTATCCTGCTGGCCGGCAAAGGATGCTGTGGGCAGATCTTCTGCTGTAGCACTGGAACGTACCGCATAGGCATTTTTTTCTCCAAGTCTTGAAATCTGCCTTGCGATTTCTTCTTCAATGTCCTTTGCAATGATTATCCCTTCAATAACTCTGCGGATTTTTTGGCTAATCTCACTGATTCTTTTCCTGTCGTCCGCCATAAGATGTGACAATTGCTCCAGCAAATCATTAAGCTCATTATTATTGCCAATGATTCTTTTATAGGCTTCTGTAGTAACACAAATGCCCTCCGGAACCCGTATCCCCTTTACTCCAGACAGTTCCCCCAGGTTAGCTCCTTTTCCTCCCACCAGTGTTATCTTTGTTTTATCAATCTCCTGAAACTTAAGCACATATGAGTCCATACACATTCCCCTCTCTATTATTTAATGACCAAATGTATCATTCATTTCTTTGCCACTGCAACTCCTTCCTTTAATATTTTCATAACACCATTGAGCTTGTTAAAATACTTATCCTCATCAAGTCCTGCAAAGAAACTCTCATTTAAAATGAGGGTGACGAGTATATCTGCAACCAGATCGGAATCAGCTTCCGACTTGATGAAGCCCCGCTCTTTATCACGATCTATATTTTTTCTTATGGATTCAATTGTAGTTGTACGAAGCCCGGCAATAAATTCGCTGTTATCATTCCACATCAATATTCCTATTCGACCATAATCAGGTCTAAGCTTTGCCCATTCAAATGCTGCTTTCATTTCTTCCATACCGATTTCAAAAACATCCGCTCCTGAGTTCAAATTTTTTATACGCCCCATAATTTCACGCTTTTCATTTTCAATTTTTCCCATCATATAACAATAAATATCCTCTTTATTATTAAAATACTGATAAAAACTTCCCTTAGGTATACCTGCATTCTTAATAATCTGGTTGATTGACGCATCGGTGAAACGCCGGGCTGAGAACTCCTTCACCGCAGCATCAAATATTCTTTGCTTCTTATTATCACTCAAATTATAAAAAGTTCTTGTTGGCATAATTTTCTCTCCTTTAATGACTAGGTAGTCATGTGGTATGCAAAAAAAATCAACTCATCTATGATTACGACTAGGTGGTCATATAGTAATATTATTATATGACCACCTAGTCCCAATGTCAATATATATTATTTCATATACCATTAGAAATTTGAAAAATACCCAAATTTCAACTGTGCATTTTACTAACGCTAGAAAATTATATTATCCTTTACAGGGAGATTTTTAATGTTGAATTCTTTTTCAAGCATTGCAGGCATAAACCTTCAAAAACTATGCTTTGCTCTGTAAGATAAAAACCGTATCTATTATTAATTCTATCTTTAAGCATATTTATAAAATCCTCTTTTACATCCATAATCTTTCCGCATTCTTGGCATATAAAATGATGCTTGTGTTCCCTTTCACTTAAAATCATTTCATAACGAGTAGTATTATCACCAAAGATAATTTTTCTCACTATTTCCAATTGATATAAGAGTTCTAAAGTTCGATAAACTGTAGCCAAACCGGTTTCGGGCATCTTCATTTTGGCGTAATGATAAATTTCCTCAACAGTTAAGTGATTATCTTTATTGTCAAACAGAACTTGTAGTATAATCTTACGCTGAGAAGTAAGAGTAATATCTGCTATTTTAAATTGTTCATATATACCATCTAAACAATTAACCACAATATCACCTCCTGTTTTATTTCATGGGTTTATTATAAAATATGTCTTTAAAATTGCTTTAAATTAATCTTAAAAATTTTATAAAATATTCTAAAATAAGTGTAAATTTAATATATGAAAATGGAGACAGACACATAGGGCCATCTCCATTTAGAGAGTATTTATACGTTAAAACTAAATACCACATATATTATTTTTTCCCATTTACTTAATGAATTTTACTTTGTGCAAGTATTGCCCGAACCAGCAGATACTGGAGCATTAGTTCTTAAATCCCCAAGTTTTGAATTGTTTTGTTTTGCATTACTAGTTTTTGAGTCATTAGATTTTTGAGCATTTTGCTTTGAATTACTAGGTGTTGGGGTATTTTGTTTGGTTCCACTAGATTTCGAGTTATTTTTATCAGATTTATCGTTATTATGATTTATTGGTGCTGGAATTTTCCAATCAGAACCCCAACTAGTAAATAAATTTAATATAGATATTTCTTGACTCTGAGTTATAGTACCTGCCGCTACTAAAGCATCTAGTTCAGCCTTAAAAGTTGATTTTGTTGTTATTTTACCACTATAATACAAATTCAATATTGTTGACTGTTGAGCTTGATTTATGCTACCTGCTGCTACTAAAGAATTTATTTTAGCTTCAAAATTCACAAAAGTGTAATAGGCTGAAACATGAGTTATAGGTTGTGTATTAGTACACGCATGAACTGTTGTGGCGATTCCTGTATTTACCAGTAATGGTGCTGCCAGCATTATAGCTGAGATTAACTTAAACTTGTTTTTTAACATTTTTATTACCTCCAAAATTTTCATATAATATTTTGTTTTGAGTATTTTCAGATGAAATTTACTCCACAAGAAAATACTACTTAATTGGATATATTACAGCATATATAATTAATAAATTCTCAATATTATTCCACTTTTAATATATTTAAATCAACGAACATATATATATTATATGAAATTATCAAAAAATAATTGAATTTATCAGTTTTATAAAATATAATGTATTCAAATATCAATTTTTTAATTTACAGATTTAATAATCCAAATGTTCATTTTATTTTTTATAAATTTAAAATAAATTATGAGCACATAAGAGGGTGACTTAAATGACAAAACACATTTATCAATATACATATGATATTGATAAAAAAAAGTTATATGAAAATAAGTTATACATAGAAGGTAAAAAAGATATCTGTAGATATGCCTTGTTATTTCTAGATAAACTGGAAAGTGAAGATAATACTCCATTTTATAATTTGTCCAAAAATCAATTAGAGGACAATTTTAAGAAGTTAAATTCATCTTCAGTTATATCACCTGTTTTTACACGTTTAAATGATTATGCCGAGTGGTATTCAAAGGAATATTTAAATGCTAGTTTAGAATCAAGGTATTTCAGTAAATTATTAAATAAAAATGAGATAATTAAGCACGTTAAGCTATATTCTGATATTAAAAAGCTATGTAAAGATAGCTTTCAGTTTTATGATTTATTAAATAATACTAATTGTAATCCTTTAGAAAAAGCAATAGCAGTATTATTATATATTGGATTAAATCAAGAAGATATAATAAATCTTAGGATTGATTGGCTTGATTTAGAAAATGGTACTATAAGACTGCCAAATAGAATTTTCCAAAATATAAGTAAATCATTTATAAGTTTTATAAATCAATCTCTTATATTTGATGAACAACAAATAAAAAAGGGAAAACTAAATCCTTTAGATAAAATATATTTTTTAAAAAGAAAAAGAAAACTAAATAGTAATCCGAGAAATACTGGACTAATCACTCCTTATATAACGAAATTTAGAAAATGTAATGAAAATAAAGCCATTCAGTATTGTAAAAATGCAACGGATATAAGTCTTTCTGGATTTTATAACTATTTAATGTCATTAGAATATGATGATGCTAAATGCATTGAACCAAAAAATATTGTGTATAAAAAAGATATATTTGAGGGGAAATACACAGAAGATAAATTAAAAAATAGTATATCTACAAAAGCAACCAATATAAAAAATCAGTATATAGCATTTAAAAAATATAACAACATTACAAATAATTCTGTTTTTGATGCTGCTAAAATAACTATGTATCCAAAGGGGAATATAGTGGAACGCAATAATCATAGTATTGAAAATAAATTAAGTAAGCAAAAAATAGAACGTACTGAATTAGGTGAAAAAAAAGTTAAAGAAGCCTTAGTTAAAAAATATGGTGAAGATAATGTATATAAAGTTAAAAATTCAGAAGGATTTGATTTTCAAGTAACATATAATTCTCAAGCAATTATGGACATTGAGGTTAAAACCATATGTAATTTACAAGATACTTTTTGTATGACAATAAATGAAATAGAGAAAAATAGAAATAAAGAAAATTATTATTTATTTTTAGTAGTATTAAAAGAAGGGGCTAAGGAAGAAGAATGTATTAAAATAATTAAAAATCCATTTGATAAATTGGGTATAAATGTTGAAGAACTTATTGGTGGTGATAATAATTACTTTAAGTATAACAACTGTATTATAAAAGCCCAGTCATTCAGTATAAAGATAAGCCTCATTGATAAAATTAGATTTGAAGAAATTCTCTAAATTTATATATTTTATATGCGGTATAAGTATTTTACAAATATTGGTGTCATATCGATATTTGAAGTAATTGAGAGCAATTTTAAGTTTGTTGTTTTTCATTTTAGTAGAATTTGTGAATGTTTAAAACACAGATACTCACTTGCAAGTACACTTTAAATTAAAATAGAATTTGTGTATATCAGTAATTGGACAAAATAGTTTTTTGACTAATTGTTAATATACAGGTAAAATAAATAAAAGAATGTATACCCATTTATGGAATTAGTTATATATAAGACTAATCCGCTCTATAATAAGTTATTTATATAAATTATGTAAATAATTGCTTAATTGTAAATTGCCCTGTTTTTTATTTTAATAGAATTTTATTGACATTAGAAAAGGAGGAAATGTTTTTATGAGTAAAATTAAACTAATACTGAAGGAAATAGAAGAATACAGAGCTTCATTAGAACAGGATATAGAACAAAAAGAAAACTTATCTGACGCCAAGATAATTACTAAAAGCCAAAAATTGGACTCAATTTTAAATGAATATATGGAGCAAATTAATAAAAATGAAGATGAAGGTGACGATGAAAATATTGCTGGTTAATGTGTAAAACGGCATAAAATTTAATTCTATTACTTTTATATACTATAATAAACATATAATAATTTACACAGTGTACTTAGACCTTCTATTTTTTATGCTCAAAATAAAGTGAGGGCAGGGTTAGGCAAATCACACTTTATAGTCCAGAAAGTGAGTTATTCTCGTTTTCCTGGACACTTTAGTGAACATATTTTAGAATTATAAATTATTTTTTTACACAGCTATTAATTATTATAATTTAGAATATTACTTTGGACATTATACTTGAATTTTTTATAATATTAAGGGTTGAATGGACATCTAATGCCATCCGCTATATTATAAAAAATTCAAGTAACTTTATAAATAAGCTATCATTTCAAAATAAGCATAAGTTTTTTTCTAACAACAAGACTATTTTCCCCTTGTCATTTCTATAAGATTATTATATTATATCTATTAAAGCAATTCGGCACCTGAGAATACAAAAAGGATGGTAATTAAATGATAGAAGCATATATTGAAATAATAAAAGAATCACCGTTATTTTACAGCATAAAAGAAGAAGAAATCCTTTGCATGTTACAATGCTTAACTCCCAAAATACATACTTTTAATAAAAATGAATGTATAGTAAATTCAGGTGAATCAATTGACAGGTTTGGTATAGTCTTAGAAGGAGAAGTAACTATTCTCAAAGAAAACTCTGAAGGAAATAGAGTTATTATTTCTGTAGTAAAAAAGGGAGATTTATTTGGGGAAATGCTGGTATTCTCAAGTCGTAAAATGTGGCCGGTAACAGTGAGAGTACAAAACACTTGCAAAGTTTTGTTTCTTACAAACTCAGACCTTATAGCTAGATGTGGAAAGATGTGTCCATGGCACAATGCAATGCTGCAAAATTTTATGAAAGTAATATCAGATAAAGCTTTATTGTTGAATAAGAAAGTTGAATACCTTTCAATTAAAAGTATACGGGGTAAAATATGTTCATATTTGTTGGAGCAATATCAAGATACCAAAAACAATACTATAATTTTGCCCTTAAAGCGCAACGAACTTGCTGATTTTTTAAATGTATCAAGACCATCCATGTCAAGGGAGATGTGCAAAATGAGAGATGAGGGCATAATTGATTTTCACTTGTCTACGTTCAAAATAAAGGATATGGAAACTTTGAAAAGCTTTTGTGACTATTAATTGGTAATAAAAATAATGAATATTACAAATTATATTTAAAGAACGGTCACTAATGCCCGTTCCTTAAATCAACTGTTACCAATTAATATTTTCTTGTATGTCAACTTTATCCCCTAGTTTTACATCTTTTAATGCCCATTTCTTAAATTCATGATATCCAGTTCTATCTACAATATATCCAATATGTTCTTTTCCTAATGGTGCATCTTTATCAATATATTCTTCTATATAATCATAAGTATTTAAAATAATTTTTATTATACTCTCTTCATCTATCCATTTGACAAAGTCCTGAGCAAGTCTTGGATTTTTCTTTCCTGTCCTTCCCATTATGACCAGCTTAAAGTATTTTTCATCACTTCTTGTCCATGCACCTGTTGGGCATTTCCCAACACATTCTCCACAGCCAATACACTTTTCGTGATCTCTCACAACCTTAAAATTTTCAAATGTTAGTGCTCCTGTGGATCTTTTCTTACAGTTCTTAACACAAGCTTGGCAGCCTATACACCTATAGCTGTCATATTGTGGTTCAGTCATTCCTATAATTCCAAAGTCCTGCATTCTAGTTTTTATACAATCATTTGGACATCCAGTTAATGCAATTTTAACATGACGATCGTTAGGGAAAATAGCCTTTTCTATCTTCTTTGCAAATGCAGAAGTGTTATAATTAGCAAAAGGACATACCTTATTTCCTATACATGCAGATACATTTCTTGTACCGGAGGAGGCATATCCTGTATTTGGATCTACCTGATTTATCTCTAATCCTTCTATTACAGGCTGAATAATTTCATTTATCTTAGGAATATCCTTCATATCTATTCCAGGTATTTCAAATCCTTGTCTGATAGTTATATGAACAGTTCCATTACCATACTCCTCAGCAACTTTTTGTAGTATTTCAAAGTATTTCGCTTCCATATGACCGCCTGGAACTCTTATTCTTATTGCAGTTTTTCCTCTTTCTTTAGTTACCCTAAATGCATTCTTTTTAAGGCCTTTCGTATTAATATCTATAGACATTATTCTCCCCCCTAATCCACTAAGTTCTTAGCCTTAGTATAATTGAAAACCGGACCTTCTAGGCAGATATAGGTATCATCAATCTTGCAGTGTCCGCATTTACCAAGTCCACAACACATTTTTCTTTCATAAGAAACCCAAATATTTTCTTCTTTAATTCCTCTTTTAATAAACTCAGCTAATGTGAATTTCAGCATTATTGGAGGACCAACAGCCACCACTTGTGCTTTCTCTACATTTTCAATTTTTAAATCTTTAATATAATTGGTAATTAACCCTACATTACCACTATATCCTTCTTCAGCCTTATCTACAGTTATTGTGACTTGTAAATTATCACTCCATTTTTTGATAGATTCTTTAAACAATATGTCATTTGGTGACTTGAATCCAGCTAAAAGATTAAAGTTCTTAACCTCATTTCTGTTAGCTGAAAAATAATCCACAATTCCCTTAACCGGAGCTAGGCCAGTTCCACCTACTGATACAATAACTTCTTTTCCTTTATATATATTTAAATCAAATCCATTGCCATAAGGTCCCCTCATGAAAAGTGTATCTCCTTTGAAGAAGGTATGGATAACATCTGTAACTACTCCCACACGTCTGATTGTTAAGTCTATATATCCATCTCCTATTTCACAGACAGAAATGGGAGCTTCTCCGTATTTAGGTATAGAAACCTCAAAGAATTGACCAGGCTTCACATCACCTGCAAATTCCATTCTAAAGGTGTAATCAATATCTGTATGTGGAGTAATACTAATTATCTTACTAGACCTTGGTAAATATATATTCTCCATTTACTTCACCTCTTCCATTGCTTTGTTCAACTTATTTATGCAGTTTGAAAATGATATATATTCAGGACAAGCATCATCACATCTTCCACACCCTACGCACATATGGTAGCCAAATCTCTTTTTAAAATCATAAACCTTATGCATAACCTTAAACCTCATTCTATCACCTTGCTCTTTTCTAAAACTATGTCCGCCGGCCATATCTGTAAATCCATCTATTTGACAAGAAGCCCAAACCCTTCTTCTTTCTCCAACATTTCTATTATCCTTATAGAATATATCCTGCATTGTAAAGCAAGCACAGGTTCCGCACACAGTATTACATCTGCCACAAGCTATACACCTTTGTGAATACTCTTTCCAGCCACTCCAACTAAATATATTTGTATCTAAGTTTTTAGGAACTTTTACTTCTTTTTCGTTAGCTTCTATAAATTTTGGACTTACTTCATACTGCTCACAAGTGTCAAAATATGATTTAAAGCTTTCATCTTTACATTCAACAAAAACTTGTCCATATTTTACTTTTACAAATAAATCATATTCCTCTGCTTTATTAGTTTTCATACTTGCACAGAAACAATTTTCAAAGCTGTGTTCACACTCCATAAGTATGAATTTAACTTTTTCTCTTAATTTCTTGTAATATGGATCTTCAGCGCCATTCTTTAAATATATTTGATCCAATCTCTTAACAGCATGTATATCACAGCTTCTTAAGAATATTAAACTCTTCTTATCCTCTGTTTTAGGTTCTGTTACGCTGTCTTCTGTAAAATAAAACAGGGTTTGTGTAATTGGAAGTATCACTTCCTTGGGTGAGAAATTAGATTTTTTATCAAAATCTATTTCTTTAATATCATTAACTTGTCCATACCTAACAGTATCTGTGTCTGAGAAGGTGCCCTTGCCTTTTAAAAGTATAGGAGCATAAACCTTATATTCATCTTTTATTGTGGCCAAAAAATTATTAAACTTTTCTGAGTTTAACTTATATCCCATCTTAACCCCTCCTTATGCCATTTTATTTATATTCATTATCCAATTCTTCAGGCTTTCTTATTAGAGATATACCAATATGCTATACCCACAAAAATCATTCCACCAACAATATTACCTAATGTCACTGCTGTCAAATTGTACATAAACCCATTAAGGGATACTGGTGCCTTATGTGGAATCATTAACACTATTGAAAGTAATGTCATATTAGCTACACTATGTTCAAAACCTGAAGTTATAAATGCAAACAAACACCAAAATACCATGATAAGCTTTGCAGTTTCATCCTTTAGTTTAAAAAAGCACCATACTGCCAAGCATACTAAAATATTACATAAAATTCCCCTTGCAAAGAGCTCTATATATGGTGCTGTCATTTTTGCAGTTGATGTTTTTAAAATAAACTGGGCTGTTGGGCCTTTCCAAAGTCCAGATTGTATAAATAATGCCGCTAATACCACAGAACCTAAAATGTTTCCAATATAGCTAAAAATCCATATGCTCCAAACTGAGCTCCATGTAACTTTTTTCTCTAGAGCACCTATTGGCATAATCATGTTATTACCTGTAAATAATTCAGAACCAGCAGCTAATACTAAACTTAATGCAATTCCAAAAGAAACCCCCATTACAATTTTAGCAGCTGGTGCATTTGCAGAGGACAGCAGGCCCCCTATTGTAAATATGAGTATAATACCAAAACCTACAAACATACCTGCTAACGCCGATGCAATTATATACCTACTTTTACTCTGTTTTAAAAACATTACCTTTTTTACTGCAACTTCACTAAGTTTATTAACTTCATCATTAAACAAATTTACCCCCCTAAAAATCATTAATGACATTATAGCCAATGCAGAAAATACTATGGTAACACTTTACATAAATCACTTATACTTTTGTTCAAGCAATTCTAATATTTGAATATACTTATTCTGAACACCAGCTCTATTCATTTCCTCTTCAAAAGCATTACATTCCATATTGAATTTATTTAATATTTCTTCACTAAGAGATCTCTGGGCAAAAGAATATACAACATTATCCTCTTTATCTATATGCCTATTTAATAGATGTGTATAAGATACAGCATTGGCTATCACATCAAGTTTTGCCTCATCATCACCATCCTTAACTTTGGCAAGTGCTTCTTCAAGCTCCTTCATATATAACCTTCCAAAATCATGCTCCACAAGCATTCCAAACTTAACTACTTTCTCAGCTGCACCTCCAATTTCATCCACCATTTTATTAAATAATAATTTCTCTTCCTTTCCATGATGATGCTTATCTGCATAGTTCCTTACAAAGTCAATCATCATTTCAAAATCCATATAATCAATTTCCCTGCCATTCATTATACTTAAACATGCTTTTCTTATAACTTGCAGCATCCTTTTTATGTTTTTGTGTTCTTCAATCATTAAAGCAATTCCATCCATAAACTCACACCTTTCTTATTGTATTTATTCCATTTTCTGTTCTAGTATACTTATATCCTGTACCACTTGCACTTAAGAATCCATTAATCCATGAATCTCTAAAATGATAATAATTATTGACATTTCCGCTAGCTTCATCCCAGTAAGCTTTATGAAGATCTCTTGTGGTTTCCCAAGTAATCATAGTTTTTCCATTTTCAATGATTTGATTTACCCTATCACATGGCATTCCTTCAAACATATAATCAAAAATCAGCTTAAAAAAATCTTCTGGAGAACCTTCATTGATTCCAAGTTCCTTCATTATATCTACTGCATTTTCATAAGAAACATGGCCTATATCCTCTTTTTTGACAATATTATTGTTTAATAATTCAGTTACAACGTATGCCAATCGGCTTTCTACACTTATTATTCTTTCCTGAATCCAGCCATGAATATTACTATGCTCTATTTCATTTTCTAGTAAACCTGTTACAGGAAATCCATGTTTGGAGTAACTTTTACTCAGCAAAGCCTCACTGTTATAGCCATTCTTTTCAGCTAGCTTTACTACATTCTCTATTAACTTTTCATGTAATTTAATTTTATCGTATAGCCAATAATGAATTTTTCCTAAAAATGCGCTCATATACTTTACCTCCTTATTTCACATCTTCACCAATAGTCATATTTTTTATAATTTTTATAAGCTTTATCCTTCATTTTTTAAAATCTATAATTTATGTTTTAATTATAAGATTAATCTTTTTTATCTTCAGTATCCTTAGATACAAAAATTAAAAGTGAGGTACTGCTAACATTTATCTTAGTTTTTTAAATGTTAGCTAGCCTTTGTTTATAAGGCATATTTCTCCTCCTCCCTAAGATTTTGAATATAAAAAAAACCATATCGTTAGATATGGGATTTTAGTCATCATTTACAATAACAGTTGTTGTAATGGCATTTTTCTATATCATCTTCTGCAATTCTATGTCCGCCTTTGTATTATAACTTCAAATTGCAAATGAAAAGGCTATAAATAAGATGGATGATATTACTATGGAAATAATGCTATAAGGTAAAATTGTCTTAACATGCTTCATTAGGGGAACTTCTGCTATGGTAGATGAAAGAATTGCCGTTTCTCCTAGTGGTGAGGCATTATCACCTAGAGAACCGCCGGCAAGCACAGCTCCAATAACTAAAGGCAGATTTGAATTTGTAGTTACGGCAAGTGGTACAGCTATTGGCATGAGTAATGCCCATGTCCCCCAAGCAGAACCCATAAAATATGAAGCTGCACAACCAATCAAAAATATTACAACTGGTATTAGCACTGTTGGTACTTGTGGTCCAATTGTATTGGTAATGAATTTTGCAAATTGCAAATCTTCTATTATACCTGACAATCCCCAGCTTAATATTAGAACTATTATGGGAGGCATCATTTCATTTCCACCTGACAAAAAATGACTTTCTATCTCAGCCATAGGTATTTTTTGAATTAAGTAAACTACTGTAGTAATTACAATAGAAACTGCGGCTGATAATAAAATAGATTCTCCAAATTCTGCATTCATTATAGCACCTAAAAATCCTTGACCCTTATTTTTTCCAGTATACCAAAAGAAAAAGAATGTAGTTAAAATAAGTATTGTTAATGGAATAATCAAGTTAAATGGTCTTGGTGGTGCTTTCTCTTCAAATTCACATTGTTCATGCGCCTCATGTCCATGTATCTCTCCTGCGTCAGTTTGTTTTACTTCCTTAATCCTATTAACTATACTATCAAATTTTAGATTAAAAAATATTATACCTATGCTTATAAGTATCATAACAATGGCATAAAAATTATAGGGTATACTCTTTATATATAGATTATAAGCTGATTCTTTAATTCCTGCCTTACTTAAAGCTGAACTAATGACCCCTATTATGTAACCCACGTAAGTAGTTGCAAATGGAATTAAAATAATTAATAAACAGGATGTTACATTGACTATTACAGCTAGTTTATCCTTGCTGCCCTTTGTTTTCTCTATTAATGCTTTGCCAATAATTCCTGATGAAATGGCATGAAAACAACAATCAATAAAGGTAAAAACAGACACTAACCATATACTTCCTAAAGCTCCTTTTTCGGTTTTTACATATTTATTTGCTAATTCTGAAAAACCTTTTATTCCACCTGATAACTTCATAATCTCACCAAAGGCTCCAAACAGAAATAGAAACATTATTATATAAACACTTTCTTTATTTGCAGTTGCATTAACTAAATGTTCTGCAGCTAAAATACACCCATTAATTACATTTCCCCCTGCAAGTAATATACCACTGGCTAAAATTCCTACAATGAGCGCAGCTATTATTCTCTTTGTAATCATAGCTAAAACAATGACTATTATAGGTATAAAAAGTGAGACTATTCCTTGGCTCATATTATCATTTCCTTCCTATTACATAATTACTATCAAAATTATTATTTGTAAAATTACTACAAAATACCCTTTTTAAATTTTGGATATATTTTTAAATAATAATATTAATAAGAAGTTGTAAAGAATTGCTTTAATTGGTGATATCTTTCTATTTTGACACTGTATTATTCAGTTATCAATTGGATGTTATTATTCTTTAAATTGAGCATAAACTTCAGTTGTTACACTAAATTCTATCAAGTTTATCTACTGTTCTTTCATTTTTAACATTTCCGGTATTTAATGTTGTTTTTGCTTCAATTAACATTGCATGTACTTCCTCTCTAGCAACCGGCATATGTTCAATCCCTTTTGGAATAATAATAAATTCTCCTTGATTTAAAATAACATCCTTATCCCTAAACTTAATAGTCAACGATCCTTTTAAAATATAAAACATTTCATCTTCATTTGCATGAGTGTGCCATAAAAATTCGCCATTAAGTTTAACGATCTTTACATAAGAGTCATTAATTTCACCTAAAATTTTTGGACTCCAGTGTTCGTTAAAAAGATTTAATTTTTCATAAACGTTGATCTTATTCATTTAAATATCTCCTTTGAAATTTTTTATAAAATAAAAAAGTAATTACTTAGTATATTGTAACACATTGGAGTGTCCGGCAGCTGAACACACCTTATTCCTTCCTGTACGTTTAGCAGTGTATAATGCCATATCTGCTAACTCTAAGAGTTTTTCTATTTCATTTGTAGCTTCTGGATAACTTGCGACTCCTACTGATATGGTGATATTTATCTGAGTTTCATTAGACAGTACAAATGGGTGAGTTCTAACGCTAGAGCGAACACGTTCAGCTATTTGTAATGCTTGAATCTCAGGACAATCTAGTAATAATACGGTGAATTCTTCTCCTCCATTTCGAGAAACTATATCAAAGCTCCTACTGTTCTTAAGTAAAATCTTTGCTAATTCACGTAGAACAATATCACCCCTTGCATGTCCATATGTATCATTTACTTTTTTAAAGAAATTAATATCAATCATTAATAGAGATAGTTTCTCACATTTTTCCTTTGCATTTTTCATAGCATCATTAAGCAGGCTGTCAAATTTCCTTACATTATTTAGGTCTGTAAGGAAATCCTTAGCGGAATCCTTTTTATACATTCTATATAACTCATTTGAAATTTTAACATAACTCAGCAAAGTGTATTCTAATATACTAAAAAATAAATTAACTATAAAATATTTCAAAAGCATTACTTGAAAATTTTCTACATTCTTTAAAAGATAAGTTAACACAGATAGTACTATGATTAACATGGATAAAGTCTTGAAAAACCACTTTTTCCAATCTGACTTAATCTTTTTATCAATTATATAAAAACATATTGGATACAATATCATTTGAAGGACTACCGTAATAGAAGATTTGGTTATGCCAAAGTACAATGTACGATATAAACCTATAATAATTGCTGAAACTATAGTAGGTACGGTTCCTCCTACATGAGAAGCTATCATCAATGCAAAATTTCGTAGATCCATTATTGTAGTAGTTCCATCAATTCTAATTGTATATATCATTAGTAAAATACCAACAAATCCACCACCTATACCTAATAATATTTTAACATATATAGTATATTTAGATATATCCCTTAAAATGTGGCCCGCAACAAAAGTAGCAGATATAAGTACCAATACATTTATAAATAAATCATTTATCATATTTTCATCCACCTTAAGCTGTTCTTGTCTTATAAAATTCTATAAAAGTAATGTATCTTATTATTAAAAAATACGCTTGCAATAAATATAACACTTTCTATTAAATTCTTTCTAATCTCACCTTCACTAGAAGTATTTGAACTTAACGCCCCATTTGCTATAACTATACCTGCACAGCCAATATATCAATATTATACTACCATTTTTGTACAATCCAATTATATTCTTAAAATTTAAGCATTTTTTAACCATAACAAAAAGCACTCAACCTGAAAAATTGAATGCTCTTTATTACACCTAATTATTTATGTTTCTCATCATTTCCTAA
The DNA here is from genome assembly GCF_045310515.1 of Candidatus Clostridium eludens. NCBI lineage: Bacteria > Bacillati > Bacillota > Clostridia > Eubacteriales > Clostridiaceae > Clostridium > Candidatus Clostridium eludens. The sequence goes on from NZ_JBJHZX010000014.1 coordinate 16,491, forward strand.
GCCTCTACCTATTGGCAAACCAAGTCCTGTAATCAATCTAAAAATGAGTATTAAATTATATTAAAATTTTTCCAAATTATAATCAATATTGATGAAAAGATTACCCAAACTACACTTGCTAATAAAATAGAATTAAATATAGTATATTTTTTCAAAGTAAAATTTAATACTAAAAGAAAGATTACAAATGGTATAGCCGATAATATGGCAAAATATGTTGTTACTCGAACTTTTGAAACTCCTTGTTCTTTATACATAAAATAATATGCAAGAATACTTAAACCAGGAAAACTTAATACTAATCCAGCAATATAATAATTATGTGTTTTTGATATATAATGAACAGCAATCATAATAATAACAGCTACAATACATTTTATAAATAAATTCAATTGTAATCTACTCCTTCAATTATTGATTTATCCTTCTAAAGGCATTTTAGGTCCTGTTAAATCCAATTGATAAAAAGCAAGGTCCAGCCATTTACCAAATTTAAATCCTGCCTTTTTTACTGTACCTGAATACTTAAATCCTATTTTCTTATGCATTTTTATACTAACTTCATTTGCTGCATCAATTCCAGCAACAAGTGTTGCATATTCTCTTTCATTAGCAATTTTTATTATCTTTTTCATTAATTTTGTTGCAATACCCTGATTTCTGTAATCCTTATGAACGTATACAGAATGCTCTATTGTATATTTATATGCTGGCCATTCTCTAAAAGAGCCGAATGTGGCAAATCCAACGACCCTATCATTTTCTTCAAATACTAACAATGGATATCCATCTTGTTTCTTTTTTTTATACCATTGTTTTTTCTCCTCAAGAGTTTGAATCTTATAAGCATATATCGCTGTTGTATTCAATATAGCATCGTTATAAATTTCTAAAATACTTTTTAAATCTTTTTCGCTTGCTTCCCTTATCATTTTTTTACTCCTTTTACAATAAATTTGTTTTTCTATATTTTAGCACCTTCTCATACAAACCGTAAAATTGACTTTATTAATCACCTGCTATAAAATAAAGTTATAGCAAAACATTCGGTAGAATGGGATAAGGAAAAGTGATAACATGACACTACAACAATTTAGGTATATAGTGGAGATTTCCAAGCATAATTCAATCAGCAAAGCAGCTTCTGCACTTTACGTGACTCAACCTAGTATCAGCAAGGCAGTACAGGAATTGGAAAATGATTTAGGAATTACTATTTTTAATAGAACAAATAAAGGAGTTGTCTTCACAAAAGAAGGTGCGGAATTATTATTCTACGCCAAAATGCTTCTAGAACAAGCAGAATCTGTGGTGTATCATTTTAAGAAGCAGAAGACAACAGACTTAATAAAGTTTTCCATTTCCTCTCAACATTATGGCTTTGCTATAGAGGCGGTTGCAAATCTGATGGGTTATTTTTCAGAACGGAAATATGAGTTGACAATTCGTGAGGGAAAGACAACTGAGGTTATTGACGACGTGTACGCTAGCAGAAGTATCCTTGGAATTTTGTCTCTGACTGACTTAAATAAGAGCTTTTTTGAGCGTTACTTTATCTCAAACTCATTAATGTTTACTCCCATGGCTTCGCTAAAGCAACATGTCTTTCTTAGAAAAGAACATCCTCTAGCTAATTTCAAATCCATTGCCTTGGAACAGTTAAAGAATTATCCGTATCTGACTTATCAGAAGGATGATGTATTACTCCATTTTGCGGAAGAAATAATCAATGTAGACAATATCAGCAACCTTGTCTATCTTAAGGATCGAGGGGCCATGAATGATCTTCTATCAAATACAAATGGCTACAATCTGGGAACTGGCTGTATCGTAGACAATTACATGAATCCCAATATCATTTCTATCCCTTTGGAAGGAAGCAATCTGATTCAAGTTGGTTTGGTGAAACGAAAGGATGTATTCTTGTCAGAAGAGCTTTTGCTATACATTGATTTTTTGACAGCAGCTCTCTTAAAATCTGCACCAAAATAACTCAATTCCATCTCTGATAAATCAGAAAATGAAAGCTCATTCTTCTAACGTCTAGAAATATATCTGTAATATTTCTTTTGTTCACAATTAATTACTTTTTTTGTAAGGCAATCAAAATGCTACTACTTATTTTTTTACCTTTGATTTATTTATGGATAACTTACCTATAGCTGCACCATCTATAATAAAGATAGCACCGAGTTATAGCATGGAAATATGAAGTGCTCGGTCCCTGCACCGCAGGGGATATTACATTCCTTACGATGCAGTCCATGTGGAACACATATACATTTACAAAGACAAATTAATGTTCAGTCTTAAAGTAGTTAAGTGCAATCTCGCATAATGCTTTTACGCCGATAGTCAAACATTCCTCTGGAAACAAGAATTTTGGATTGTGAATCTCAATAACTGGCTCATTAGGTTCTTGACTGCCGATCAACATAAAAATGCCGGGGACATAATCTAGATAGACAGAGAACTCCTCACAGCCCATAGTAGCAGCATAGTTTGCAGTTACCTCTTCTCTACCGAAAGCATTTACCAATACATCTGTTGAGAACTCAACAAAACTAGGATCATTCACCAAAGGAGGCATCACGCGAACATAATCCATTGAGTAAGTAGCTCTAGCAGATTTAGTTACTCCATGGGTAATTTCTTCAATTCGCTTCTGTATAAAATTGCGCACATCGTGATCAAAAGTACGCACTGTTCCATGCATCGTAACGGTTTTGGATACAATATTAGCTGCTGTGCCATATCCCATTTTTCCTATTGAAACACAGGCGGGAATCATAGGGTTGATTTCACGACTGACAATTTTCTGTATAGCAAGGATCAGTTCCGCCGCCACAGGCAGTGGATCAACCGACATGTGCGGCCATGCTCCATGACCAGCGACACCATTTACTTTCAGCGTGAACAAATCGCTGCTAGCCATAACAGGACCTGGACGTAAACCTAGTTTGCCTTTAGGAATGTCATGCCAGATATGTGGGGTGATGATGACATCCACATCTGGATCTTTCAAGCCGCCGGCTGCCACAATTTTTGCTGCACCGTCGGTATTTTCTTCTGAAGGCTGAAATATAACTTTAATATTACCATTCATCACATCTTTATATTGCATTAGAATTTTTGCTGCACCCAAAGTGACTGTCATATTGCCATCGTGTCCGCATGCATGCATATGGCCGGGTATCTCAGAAGCATAATCAACACCAGTTTGTTCAGGAACTTCCAAGGCATCCAAACAAGCCCGAAGAGCAAAGGTAGGGCCTTCATTAGCTCCATACATAACACCAATCACTCCGGTACCACCTATACCGGTAGTAACCTCATAACCGCAATCTTTCAAATAATTCGCCACTTTGTCAGCAGTATAGTATTCTTCGAATCCCAGCTCGGGATGCTGATGCAAATCACGGCGAATAGCAATCAGTTCATCCCTAATCTCCTCCACTTTTTGTTCAAGCTTAGTCATAACAATTTCCTCCTAACTTTATAATTTGGGGTTACTTGATGATATCAAGGTTCTTACCGACTCTTCCAAAAACTGCAATTGCTTCATCTAGGTCCTCTTTTTCATGCACGGCAGATGTCATTACACGCAAGCGAGCCTTTCCCTTTCCAACAACGGGATACTTAATAGCCTGAACAAAAATCCCATTTTCAAAAAGCGTATCACTCAAAATCTGCGCCTTGTCCTCATCACCCACCATAACTGGAATAATTGGTGTCTTAGTTGTACCATCAAGATTAATCTTCCTGCCTTGAGGCCCGTAAACAGTTCTAAACATCAATATTCCCCCTCCATTGTGCTAATTTTGTATTTGATATTATAATACTACAAAAGCGTACGCCATATAATATCTAAATTGTATGGCGTACGCTTTTCTCATTTATATAATTGCTGCAAAAGTTTTAATCCTCGTTCTAATTCACTAATTGATCCAGGAGCACAGATAGCTATACGGACAGCTTTTTCTGGAACAGTATTACCTACTGCAAATCGTTCAGCGGCATAAACTTGAATACCCTTCTGCAAAGCCATTTTTTCAAAGTTTGTTCCTGTGAAATTAGGGGGAAGATATAACCAACGAAAAATACAATTTTCATCACCTCTACATACAGATGATAAGAAATATTTGTTTACTAATCTGTTTCGCTCCTTTGTTTTCTTTTTATGATTTTCAATAATCGTATCTATTTGGCCTGAAACAATAAGCCGAGCTGATAGCTCAGTCATTAAGGGCGAAACGGAAACATTCAGGTTATATAGTGCAAGAGAAAGTGACGATTTAAGTGTCAACGGCACAACTACATAACCCAGCCGCAAGCCAGGTGCTACAGTTTTTGATAGGCTTGCGATGTAGATTGATTGTCCCGGCACCAATGAAGAAATTGGCAATATGGGCTTTTCATTCATTAGATGATAGGTGGCATCCTCAATCAGCCAAATACTTTGCTCTTTCACCACAGTAGCAATTTCTTTTCTTCGTGACAAAGTCATTGTCTGTGTAGTCGGATTTTGGCAGTCAGGAATAAGATAAACACCATTTAAGTTTTCATTTTTACAATAATAGCGGAGTGCTTCGAAATCCATAGAACCATTTTTGGCTTTGATGGGAACCAATTGGATACCAAGCATATTCGCTGCTGTCTTTATTCCAGAGTATATATGATCGTCAACACCTATTTTATCACCATACCTGAATATCCCTGCAAGAATAGCGACAATGGCGTTTTGGCCGCCACTTGAAAACAAAATATGTTCACGACTTGTTTCGTAACCACATTTCTTGATAAACATAGCGGCGGCATCTTTTTGCCAATATGCATCATTGGGGCGATTATAGGAAAACCATTTATTTGCTATTGGCTGGTTTATCATACTTTTTAATAACTGTACCAAGACTTCATTTGATGAATTTTCTGGAACGGTAGCACCCATCTCAATAAGATTATGAGGATTACCCTCTGTAAGCAAACAGGCATTTGTAAGTGCATCATAGGATACAAACGTACCGCTCCCAATGGTAGCACTTAATAATCCTTTCAACTCACATACTTTGAATGCCTTTGAAACTGTGCTAACATTCAAATCAAGATAGTCAGCCAATTCCCTTTGTGGAGGCAATTTTGTACCGGGAAGAAGAACCCCGTTTATAATATCTTGTTCTAATTGCTTCGCTAAAGTACGGTATAAAGATTTTTCATTTTTGTCTATTGTCGGTTTCCACGACATAGGGTAATTTTCAAAAGAGTTAACAGGCATGAGACTCACCTCCATACCATACAATTGTACAAGTGTATGGTGATTATGTCAAGCAATCTAACACTAGAAACGTAGGAGTAGAAGTCTCCGTTTTTTCATGCCATTTTTGGGTACTCCGCTAAATGGCAAGTAGGACAAGTGTATTGACATTTGCATTCATATAAGAAAAACGAATACTTACTGTTAGCAGAAAATTTATTGATTTTCCCGTATGAAAGCAGCGTAATAATTGTTGTAAGCCAATTTAAAACGATTTTACCGTTTACTCCCATTGTCTACAAATATATAAAAAGAAGTACATAATCAGATTGTTTTATCTGCCCATGTACTTTGGCCTTAATTATTCCTTCAATGCGTTGTGAAAAAACATATTTCTAGCAATCTTTACTTAGTGCTATATAATGAATTTTTTTAACAGCTAACACCTATTTAACTTTGATTTATGTATGGACAATTCACCTATAGCTGCACCACCTATAATAAAGATAGCACCAAGTATTTGTACCCCCGATAACCTTTCTTGTAGAAAGAGCGCCGAGAAAACTAAAGCGGATAACTGCTCTAAATACCCACAAATCCCAACAGACCCAGCGGGCAACTGTTGAATGGATGAAAAATAGAGATAGCAGCCTATTCCTGTATTTATAACTCCTAAAAATAAAACAGGAAAAATGTTTTGCATTAAGGAAGAAATAACAAGCCCCTGCTTTATCTGCATAAAGATTGCTACAGTTAAAAAACTAGCGATTAGTTGAAGCATGGCATTTTCTAACCCTGTAATACTTTTTGCTTTTTTATTGAAAATAACCATAAAAGCGTACATAACCGCTGAAAGGATACCGCAAATCAGTCCCCACGAAAATCCGTTTTGTCGTAAAGTATTTCCATTAACAAAGAACATTCCAATTAAAGCAATACAAAATCCCAATATTCTCAAAATACTCAAGTGTTCATGGAAAAGCAATGGAGCGAACACCATCACAATGACTGGGCCACAACAGTAAATGAGTGTAGCAATGCTCACGCCAATTTCCGCATATGCCTCATAGAGGAACATCCAACTTATTCCCATTGCCATGCCAGAAATAATTAAGAATATAAAATGCTTTTTGTTTTGAAGGCCTTGTAGTTTACCTTTTGAGAGTATGAAAACTACAATAAGAAATAAGCTGCCTATGAAAGCTCTCAAAAAAACTATTTCATAGCTGTTGAGTAAAATATAACTTGCAACAATTCCATTAGAACCAAACAGTAATAATGCTAAAAAGTACTTAAAATATATTCGTGTCATCATCATCTTCTACGCTTGTTATAGGTGCTTTCTAACAAAGAGCTTCTAACTTTCACAACAATTCTATTTTGATACAGCCCCATATTACACCTGGATAATAGACGGTGTATGCTCCACAAATGGCAGAAAATCGTGAATGATTTGTGCTGTTCTGATTTTCATATAACCGGTAGTTGTACCGTCGCTGCACCCATACCATTCTTCAGCCACAACATCTTTGTCAAAAACAATTTGTACAGCATTATTGTTGTCAAGCATGGCACTGAAAACAGTTGCTGCACCGATTTTAGTTTCCAACATCTTTTCCATTAAATACTCAGGAGCAAAGGAAACGCGAGCCACCCCCAAAGCATTGCTGAAATCCTTTGAGCTGAACGACTTATCTCCTTTCGTAATGAACAGATAAAAAACTGTTTGCTGTCGATTGCAAAGAAATAGAGTTTTTACCATCTTCATATCTAATTTTTTATCAATATAAACACAATCTTCCATTGTAATTGCTTCGTCTGTAGCAACACGTTCAAATGGGATACACAAGTTGTGTAATACTCTATACGTTTCCTTTTGTAGTGGGGTATCAAACTTGTCTGGCGGCGTTGTATAAATATTACTTACAAAAAACATGATTTATTCCATTCCTTTCTCTTGAAAACTCTATAGCCATAGTGTATCATAAGCTCATAAATTACAAAAGCGAATGTTTATCATAATAAAGATGATAAAATCAGATGAATATGAGGTAAACATAGTATGGATATGAACATTCAAAAATATATGGCATTTGTTAGGACTGTTGAATATGGGAGCTTCACAAAGGCGGCGGAGATGTTGAACTATTCCCAATCTGGTATTAGTCGTATGATTAACGATTTAGAAAAAGAATGGGGTGTATCACTTCTTGAACGTGGACGCTCTGGTGTACGATTAACTTCAGACGGTTTAAAATTATTACCCTTTGCTAAAAGTGTGTGTAATGAATATCAGAAGTTACAGACGCAAGTTGAAGAATTAAACGGATTGCAATCTGGACTTATACGAATAGGTACATTTTCAAGCGCAGCAACTCATTGGCTCCCGAATATCATTAAAGAATTTCAAAAGGATTATCCTAATATTGATTATGAGTTGCTATTGGGCGACTATACAGAAATAGAAAGCTGGATTTTAGAGGGGAGCGTAGATTGCGGTTTTCTTCGACTTCCTACACTCCCAGAGTTTGAAACAATTTTTTTGGAACAGGATAAACTACTTGTGGTTTTACCTGAAAATCATCCACTTGTAGATTGCGAATATTTCCCAATGAAGGCATTATGTGATTATCCTTTTATGCTGTTAGAAAAGGGTGCACAAGCAGAAGTTTCAGAGATATTTGAACGATGTAACATTTCTCCTAAAGTTCATTTTACAACATGGGACGACTATGCCATTATGTCTATGGTGGAAAGCGGTTTGGGAATTAGTATTTTGCCACAGCTTATTTTACGGCGTATTCCTTATCGTATTGTAGCAAAAGAGTTAGAAGTGCCTGCCTATCGAAAAATTGGATTGGCACTAAGAAATAAAAAGAGTACATCACTTGCAGTCAAGCGATTTTTAGAGTATATAGAGTATAGATAGCCTTGATATTATAATACTTGAAATAGGACACTGCTGCAGTTTTAAACATGCTTTTTATGTTGTCATAGAGTCTTGTTTCTGTAATGCAGACCACAAGACTGGCGCTGTAGGAAACAGGCGAGCATCTGTCCCCAAAAAGGACCTACTATGATGGCTTCTGCAGTGGCAGATAGATTTACATTTCCGCTTCTTGCCATTACCATCATGGCTGCACCAGCAATTCCCGTAGTTCCTGTTGACGTTCCAATTAAAAAAGACATCAGACAACTTATTAGAAATACATATAATATAAACAGCCCTGGGTTAATTAGCTCTATTCCGTAATATACTATGGCAGGAACGGTGCCGGCTGTAGTCCATATGGGTACTAGGGCGCCTATAATAATGAATATCCATACTATCTGTGATTTTGTGCATTAATAACTGTTGTAATTGATGGCAGTCGAGTTGAAATAAAGAAAGCTAATGCTAAAAAGCATACAATCATACCAACAACTCCATACCATCCATATGAAGACCAAAATATTCCACCGGCAGTTCCTCCAACGCTAGAGCCTACATAATAGAACAGCAAGTATAATGATGAAGCTTGTGCCTTATCATGCGTTGCTACTTTACCAATCCAACCACTAACAATTGAATGGCATCCAAAGAAACCAAAGGTCAAAAGAGCAATACCAATAATTTTTAATACCAGTTTTATATCCAATGTTATAAATGCCCCAATAAACATTGTTAAAAGTGCAATATAAAGGACTTTATATTCCCCATGAGTATCTGCCAAATGTCCCATAAAAGTAGAACTAAATGTTCCCACAACATAAATAACAAAAATAAAGCTGACTAGGGTTGAACTAAGACTATATGGAGGTTTAACTAGCTGAAAACCAATAAAGTTATACAAAGCAACAAAACTCCCCATAATCAAAAAACCAATACAATATAGGCAAATCAAATCAGGACTTTTCAGATGATTGCCCATAGATTTTAATAATTTATCTATTTCAAAAGAACGTGGTTCAAAATGTTTGGATGCCGGTAACTTGGCCCAAAATATAACGCTAGCTAGAACCCCCAAAATCCCTATACATGCTAGTGCCACTCTCCAATTAAAAAGACCAGTAATAACCCCAATAATAATACGTCCACTCATTCCACCAATAGAATTTCCGCTGATGTACAATCCCATAACCATACCCAAGCTTGCCCCATCAATTTCCTCACTGATATAAGCCATAGCAATTGCTGGTAGTCCTGCTAAAACAAAGCCCTGCAAACCCCTCAGTACAAGTAAGCTATGAAAATTAGGAACAAATGCAGATAACACTGCTAGAATGGATGATGTAAATATAGCAAAAGACATTATTGGCTTTCGTCCCAATACTTCCGATAATGAACCAAAAATCAACATGCTCACTGCTAAAACACAAGTTGTCACCGACAGTGATAAACTAGCCATAGTTGGCGAAATAGCAAATTCCCTAGATAGATATGGCATTAAAGGTTGTGTACTATATAAGATAGCAAAAGTATTAAACCCACCCGCAAATAGGGCAATACTAGCCACACGAAATTCCCTTGTATCTTTTTGAATGTAATTCATAATCCCCTCCTAGTTAAATTTAAAATATAATTAAAGTTCAAATTCATTATCCTTTGACTTTACCTGATGCCCCATGTATTATTATATCAAGAAATAATATATAAGAAAAATATCTAAAACCTATATAACATATAAGAAAATAATTATAAATAATACACAGGAGTGATTATTATGGATAACAGGCAGATGTCTTATTTTCTCGCTATCATTGAAGAATGCAGTATTACAAAAGCTGCTGATAGACTGCATCTGACTCAGCCTTATTTAAGCCAGCAGCTTAAACTCCTTGAAGATGAATTAGAAGTAAAATTGGTAGAGAGAACCACTCGCAAATTTCAAGTAACGGAAGCAGGTAAAATGCTTGCATACAGAGCCAAACAAATACTGGATTTAGCTGAAAAGACCATTAAAGAATTAAAAGATTTCAATGAAGGAATTAAAGGTACTTTATCAATTGCCTGTTTATCTTCTGCTACTGAAAATCTCTTAACACAAAAAATCTGTGATTTTCATAAAAAGTATCCAGATATAAATTTTGAAATACGTCAATGCAGCACAGATGAAATATTGGAATTGCTAAAAAGAGGCGTTATAGAAATTGGTATTGTTCGCAGTCCTTTAAATTTGGAGATTTTTGAATCTATACCTTTACCTGTTGAACCAATGACTGCAGTATCAAATGATCAAATAGACTTAGGAAAAAATGATAACTACATATCCTTAGAAGAACTTTCTACAAAACCTCTATTAGTTCACAGAAGATTTGAAAAAGACATAACAGGTTTTTTTCATAAAAAGGGATTAGAACCAAGAATACTTTGTAAAATTGAAGATACCAGATCAATATTATTATTAGCAGGACTTGGAATTGGCGTAGCAATCGTACCAAAGGATTGGACTAATCTTACACATAGGCAAAATTTAAAGTGCAAAGAGATTCCGGAACTTCAGTTAAATACAAACATCGTCATAACAAGGCTTAAAAATCACTATCTAACTTCTGTGGCCAGACATTTTTTAGAAACCTTTTAGAAAGAGTATTGATATTGATTATATTCAGTTAAAAGAGAGCTGACAACATGAATCTGCCGTCTTTATTTCGACCTCCGGATAGAATAAAGGGTGGAGGAAAATCCCCTACCCGCTAAAACGTGCATTACCAAAATAACCATTCTGGTTGGAAAGTTACCTTTCAACGATCTATTGTCTCCATAATCCAGTCGGCATAGCGTTGCCCGGAAACTTTCTCGGGAGCCAGAGCTTCATCCAGTATCCTCATTTGAGTTTCATTTAATTCTACTTCCACGGCAGCCAGGTTATCCTCCAGATGACTACGATGCTTTGTACCGGGGATCGGGATGATATTCTGGCCTTTATAAAGCAGCCACGCAAGCGCGATTTGTCCTGGCTTTACATTCTTGTCCGCTGCAATATCATACACAGCCTGCACTATTTTTCTGTTTGCATCGTAATTACCACTCTGATATCGGGGATCGGCGTGTCTGCTATCCTCGGCAGGATATTCTTCGGCGCGTTTGATCTCTCCTGTCAGGAAGCCACGGCCTAGGGGACAGAATGGTACCAGGCCGATTCCCAACTCACGAAGGACTGGAATAATTTCCGGCTCTAAATTGCGCTCCCATAGGGAATATTCACTTTGCAGTGCGGTTACCGGATACACAGCGTGGGCACGTCGTATATTGGAAATTCCCGCTTCAGAAAGACCGAAATACTTCACTTTACCCTCTTTCACCAGATCAGCTACCGTATCTGCTACTTCTTCAATCGGTACCGCCGGGTCAATACGGTGCTGATAGAGCAAATCAATATAATCTGTGTTCAGTCTGCGCAAGGAGCCTTCCACCGCTGCACGAATATTCTCCGGACGACTGTCGCGTTCGCTGCCCACTTGCTTTCCATTTTCAAAACGGAACCCAAATTTTGTGGCAATTACTACCTGATCCCGTCTGTCCTTAAATGCCTTGCCAAGCAGTTCCTCATTAGTAAAGGGACCATATCCCTCTGCTGTGTCAAAGAAGTTACATCCGAGTTCAATAGCATGATGAAGCGTGGCAATTGATTCTTTTTCATCCGCTGGTCCGTAGGACTGACTCATACCCATACAGCCAAGGCCAATAGCAGAAACCACAAGCCCCTGGCTGCCAAGTTTTCGTTTACTAACATTCATATTTTTTCCTCCTATTATTTTTTTTGCTGCTTCCAAACCTGAATTAAGTGGTATTTGTTTTGTCATAGAAAATCCCCTTTCCTTTTATTATTATTCCTTAAAACGCAGGCGTTAGGTAGTACATTTCTGCATAAAAATTGCCTAAAACCGCAAAACTGAATACTTTACCTTATTGAACTTTACCTTTGTTTAAGCTATACTTAATCGTAATATTCCATTATGTGTGATGAAAAAAATAAAGGTAGCGTGATAAAATGTTGAAACAAATGTCAAAAACAACAAATATCCCCACGTCAGATCAGAATCCTTCAAATAATCAAGAAATATTGTCCCAGCTAATTTCAATGACAAACAGGATTACTACTGCAGAAGGTACTACAAAGACAGCCCTCCCTTATCTATCGATCTGCCGCCATACCTATGAATCACCATTGATTCCAAGTGTACTTACACCAGCTTTTTGTCTTATTCTGCAAGGGTCAAAAGAACTTCACCTTGGAGAGCATATTGCACATTATTATGAAGGAGACTATCTGGCTTCCATCATTGACATGCCTGCATCCGGACGAGTGGTTGGAGCAACAAAGGGATTCCCCTATATCGGATTGCGCGTGGACTTTACAGCAGAGGAAGTTGCTTCCGTTGTGGCTGAGGCTAAAATTGAGCTTCCCTCCAGGAGCAAGAAGCCAAGCACAGCCGCGTTCATCGGAAAATCTGATACAGATCTACTTGAACTGTTCGTTCGCATACTTAGCCTCGCCCATAAGCCCGAACCTGCTCCTTTTCTGTCCGTCCTTATGATGCGTGAAATGATCTATCATTTAGTCTCAGGCAAATATGGACACCTTTTTCTTCAGCAAGCCCTCTATGATCAGCAATCTGATGGCATAGGAAAAGCAATCGGCTGGATAAAAGAAAATTTCTCCCTCCCATTTACCGCTTCCGAGCTTGCTAAGTTCAGTAATATGAGCGTATCAGGCCTTCAACATAAGTTTAAAGAGATTACAACAATGGGACCTTTACAGTACCAGAAACAACTACGTCTGCAGGAGGCCAGGCGCCTTTTGCTAACCGGATCCATGGATGTCACCACCGCCGCGCTGGAAGTCGGCTATGAAAGTCCTTCGCAATTTAATCGGGAATATAAAAGGCTCTTTGGTTTGTCCCCTCTTAAGGATATTAGAGAGATTCAAAACAATCCAATATCATATTAGCAGAATTGAGCAGTCGTACTGAGGATAGGTGATGATCTTCAGAGGAAAAAAGAATCGCATGGTTTCATTTGACACTGGAAAGCCACTTCATTTATGCCCCTGTATAAAAATAAAGGCATCAAGATTTACTGTCCTGATGCCTTTGCTTTTTCCTGTATGAAATTCCCGCTTTGGAGGTCATATCCTTCCAACGACCCTTTGTCATCACCATTATATATAGTGGTAAACCGTCTCATTTGGCCCTTTAACCATGATCTTCCATCATTATTACACACTGAACATGAGCATATGTTTAATACCTGTAACATACATAATTTAGATTGGACATATATAAGCGTGCAACCATCGAAATATGAGCACTTAAAAGAAATATTTTAACCTAAAGAATCATATCTACACACAAATGAATATAGTAAAATTTATGTGCAGGTAGCAAATTCATTTTTGCCACCATAATTTAAAAGCTACCTTTTATAAGAACATCACAATTATAATTACAACAACAAAAATAAATGCACTTGATAAAATTGTTAGTATGCCCTCTGATTTTTTATTCTTCCTGTAAAAATGTATACCATTAAAAATTTGAAAAACACCTAAAGAAGTAAGCACATAAGGCATTATCACTTTTCTATGGGTATAGCTTATTAATGCACTTATGGATAATACGATTGTTAATATCCCAAATATGAATCTAACTATTGAATATTTACTTTTCAAAGTTATCCTCCTTTTATAAGTAACTTACTATCTATCAAATAAATATTTCTGCGATAAACAACAAAACCCTTTAAAAATATAAAAATTTAATACTTTGTAATAATTAATTAAGAATTTTTATACAAGAAGAATTCAATAGCCTCAAATAAATTTTTTATTGGCAAAAGGACATAATACAAAGTAGAACCAATCTATAGGAGGGAAACAGAATGAAAAAAGTTGATGAAGCAATTAATAGAATTAGAATACTTGAGTGTCCAACGGGAGAGCTGGAAAATAGAGTTGTAGGTATATTAGAGGATTATGAAGTAGCAAATAGAGTTAAAGTAAGTATAGATAGGGATGACAACCTTGATAGGGCTAACGCCCAGGCATACAGAGTCCAAATACCAGATGAAGGACAGTCTTTTGTGGTATTAGCACGATCTAGATATGATGATTATGTAGCAAAGGTTGTAGACATTTATACTGAATAATAGATAATAATATTTAAAAACTCTTAAATTTATAATGTTGCACACAGCATGTGCTTTAGCCAACTGGTTCGTAGTTATTTGCAGTAAAGACTATAAATATGTTATCAAAATAACTAAAGCTTTGCTGCGTTGATTTTTAAGGATTTAGTGATTTCCTAAGATTTTTACTCTTCAACAGTGTTTTTAATCTTGCCAACAAATTTACTAGCAAATAAAAATCCTAATATCTCAATTTCAAATCTGAATATTTTGGCATATGGAATCTAGCGCAACGCGTTAATCTATATTCGCACAAGTGGCAAAAATATTTCATCTACAATTTTCTCTAAGAAACTTTGTGTAACGATTTCTCTACTTATAAGCATTTCTGCCCTTAACAAATCTATTGGTAATGTAAATATTATGGCTGAAATATCTGCACGTGCCTCACCGCGACCAACGGCCTGTTCTAAAATGACAGACATGCATATTAAGTTTGATTCATGTATGTGATTCTGCAAATCTAGGGATAGGTGATATCCAGTAGCTGTATCACTTAACATACCGATAACAACATCCTTTCCCATCTCTAGGAATCTAGAAACAAACCAATTCATTAACATCAGAACATCTGAGCGGGGTTTACCTGTATTCGGTATATCCATGGATTGAATAGAATCATTTCTGCGAAAAATAGCAAGCACAAGCTCAATTCTGCTGCAGTAAGCGTTGCTAATGATTATGCTCTTCCACAATCTTACCCTTCTTTTATCTATTAACGGCTTCTCTCATTCTTTATTTCCAAGTAACCTGCAAAGGAGCTCTATCCACTAACCGTTTAAAACTATATAATGGATATCCTATTAACAACCCGCCGGTTACTACTCTGTTGGGGTAAATATTGAGTATTTTTAGTAGCGGCGCATATTCATCCGTAACACAATACTCAAACAATCCTGAACAGCAGCTGCCTAGTCCTAATGTTGGGGCATATAATTGAGCATATACTAATGAAAAGTGTGTGTTATCACGGCCAAGTGCTTTTTGGTCTTTCTTAGCAGTTATTACTATTAAACACGGTGCATCTCTTAAAATAGTGTCTTTACCATCTTTACGATATTGAGCTATTGTAGAAGCAGTATTTTGAACCCATGGTGAATTCTTTAAAGAACCCACTTCTATAGCCTTCTCAGCCCAATCTGCTATCATAGAGGAAATTTGATGCAGAGTATTAGAATCATCTATCACATGATACGAGATTCCTTGAGAATTACAGGCTGTAGGTGCAAATCTGGCTATATCAAGAAGCTCAAGAACAGTAGCCCGAGGCACCCCCTTCTTCTGAAAGCTGCGCACGGATCTCCTAGAACGAAGAAAGCCCGCTGCAGTATCAAAATCTATTATATACTCTTTTTTTATTGGTATTTGATTCTGTAAAGGAGTTCTGATACTGTCCAAAGCTGCATTTGGACAAACTGCGACGCAATGTCCACATTCAATACAAAGATTCTTAGCAACTTTGGGTCCAAGGTTACCCATGACTAGAGTTCCCCTGCAGACTTCTACACATAATCCACATTTAGTACATCTCTCAGAATTAACTTTGATAAAATCAGTATTATTCATATATATCTCTCCTCTCTTAATATTCTTTTACTGTTTGGCGGAAAGGAATAAACTTTCTAGTCTTGTTACCTTTTTATTTACTACTATAAACTTCAAGTTTAAGTTTGAAAGCAAAATGATAATGTTCACTCTACTCCGTAATTTTTGTTAACCCCTTATACTCTTGCCCTTCATCAATTGCAATAGAATCCTCATTAAAAATTAAAAGAAGAGGCCTTTTATCTTAATCACTGGTTGAGGTAAAATATGGTTCAATTACATAATTTTTTTATTTTATTTCTCTCGTATTGTATACTGGGAACATTTTTAATAGTAACAGGTATAACCTGACCACACCACGTCATGTTTTATTCTTCTCTAAGCAAAAATGAAAATATCCTTTAGAGGAGATGGTGAGAATAATAGCGCATACTTTCATTAAAGAATCACATAATATGACATAGTGTTGTCAAGTTATGTGATTTATATTTTTAAATGAGGTGATATTATGCAGATAAGTAGATTATTTAAAATCGTATATATTCTACTTGAGAAGAAGTCTGTAACAGCAGGCAAACTGGCTGAACATTTCGAAGTATCTGTGAGGACTATATATAGAGATATTGATGCACTGTGCCAAGCAGGTATTCCTATATATGCAAGTCAAGGTAAAGGTGGCGGGATTTCTCTGCTTAATAATTTTGTACTTGATAAGTCACTACTTTCAGAAAAAGAACAGGATAAGATTCTGCTAGCTCTTCAAAGCTTGTCGGCAGTTCAATATCCTGAACTTGATGATGTGCTATCAAAATTGAGCAGCCTTTTTAAAAAAGGTAATATAAGCTGGATTGAAGTGGATTTTTCTAATTGGGGAAGTGATAAAAATCAAAAAAAAGTTTTTAGCCTTCTTAAAGATGCCATAATTGAACATCTGGTAATTACTTTTTCCTATTTCAATATAAGCGGAGAAAAAAGTCACCGTAAAGTTGAACCTCTTAAACTACTCTTTAAAGATAAAGCCTGGTATCTACAAGGATATTGCCGCCAGAAAATAACATACAGAACATTTAAGATAAGTCGTATGTCTGATATTCATATTACTGAGGAGTCTTGTATGCACCAGAGTTCACAGGAGCTTATTACTAAATCTCCAGACGAAGCATGTGAGCAGGTTAAGCTGACTCTCAAAATATCATCTGAAGGAGCTTACCGTGTATATGATGATTTTGAAGAAGAAAATATAATAAGAAACAAGGATGACTCCTATACTGTGATTATTTCCCTACCCGGTGGTGAATGGATTTACAATTATCTTTTTTCTTTCGGTACAATGCTGGAGGTGATAGAACCTCAAAGTATACGTAAGGAGATCTCAATTCGTTTGGATAATATGGTAAGTAAATATCATTCCAAAACCTGACGTACTGTGGTCAAGTTATATTAGTTATACTAAGTAAGTAAAATAACTTAAAAACAAGAAGGTATTTCTATTATGAGAAATAATTCATGGTTATTTGATATAAGAAAAGAACTTGAGGATGAACGCACACCCGTAGCCGACGGAACCAAAAGCATTGGAAATGCTTTTGTCCTTCATTTACTTAATTCAGGAGCAAGAGAGCTGCCCACTCTTTTAAACCAAATATTTATACCCAAAAATAAATTGCGGTAGTAAATGGGTGGCAAAACCTATTTTTTATATTGTTTTATTCCCTACAATCATTGGTATTCCTTGATATTTTAGCTACACATTCCATATGCCTTAATGCGTTAATAAAGATGCCGTTTGAAACTGATGAGGCCTTGGCAAAAATAATGAACAGACAATCAAACTTAATTATTATTCGTATTTACAACTTGAACAATCTGTTTCTGGCCGTTCTTTTCAAAATATTTATAAAACCGCATGCCAATCTTTTCAGCAACTTTTTGTGATGGAATATTTCGTGTTGTGGTATACGAAAATACTTTAGGATATTGTAAAACTTTAAAGGCGTATTCCTTGCAGGCAAGAGCTGCTTCCGATGCAAATCCCCTGTTGCAATATTTCTTAATAATATGAAAACCAATTTCCGGTACAGTTTTATCACCAATGTTTTGCATTGTTATGCCGCAATCTCCAATAAATATCCCGCCTTCTTTTAATATTACAGCCCATAATCCATGTTTATATTTTTTATAATTTTCAATATTCCATTGAATCCACTTTTCTACCTCTTCTTCACTAAACGGATGTGGATAGAATTGCATAGATTCAGGATCAGATAGAACCTGCATTAATTCTTTTTTATCATCAATCAGCAGTTCTCTCAGAAACAATCTCTCTGTTTCAATTATTTTCATTATTAATCACCTTTAACTGTTTTGGAGTTGAGTTACCCATCTCTTCCTTGTGTAAAAGGCAGACACATTCTACATGAGCAGTATCCTATAATTTAAAATTAAAATATCTTAATATAAATTTAAATAGCTCGTACTAAATATTTATTTTCAAGGGTTAAAGGAAACTCCATTATTTTATTAGCATTTCTTAAAGTATCTTAACTTTTATTATTTATCTACTCATTGGTAGTAAATTCGTAGTATACTACCAAAAGAATCTTTTTAAACCTGGTAAACCTTTGAATTTCACCGTATATATCATAACATATTTATACCTATCATCGGCCGGGCGCAATTGGCAAGTTCTTATCTTTCCACTGACTAACTAAACGTTTTATTTTCAATAAATTGATAATTGTTATGATTATTTAGACTCTAATCTTATTTATTTAAATATAGTGGAAACTTATATTTAATATATCCTCTCACAATATATAACCTTATCTAAATATATTAGATACATAATTATAGTAATTTCAGCGGTTTTAGTATGTTACATTTTTATTTGCTAAATGGTATATATTTGGAACATGATACAAAAAAAACAAAACATATTTTCGAATAATTTTAAATTAGAAAGTACAACTTATTCCTTAATATTTTAATCAAACTATTGTCTCAAATAAATCTTTTAATTCATTATTATTAATTATTTTATAATTAGTTAATACCATTGATACAGTGGTTGTATATTCAGGTAATACCTTGTTCTTATACCACAACAATTCATGTGATAAAACTTTTTTTGACAAAGCATCTACATCTAAGTATGTTGCCTCCATACTATATCTCATGTTATTGGGATGATTGCAAGGCTCTTGTTGTTTACACCGACATGGTTTGCACAACCTGCAACTTCCGCTTAACAATGAATAACCATCAATCTGTTTCTCTAAAATTCTAGCAGCTTTTTCTATTGAACTTTTTAAAGTAACATTAGCAGCCTTCATAGCTAAATATTTATTTTTAATATCTAGATACCTACTCATTGAGGTGCTAAAACAAAATACAATGGCATTGTTATATTGCCAACTAATATCATCATAAGATTTAGAATAAGGAGGACAGCTCCACTTTTTCCCATAGTTGGGGCATCCCGTTTTACATGCTTTTTGTATTTTGTATCTATTTACATATCTAGTTAACTCATCTGCTCTAACAATTGCAGCCTTACAAATTATAGTAATTTCTCTATTAGTGGTTTTTTTTATTTTTTTAAATTCTATCAGATTCATATTACTTTTTATTAGCTCTATTCCCTCCTTTACATCTTAAACATCTTTGAACTGGACACTTTTCTGGACTATTCAAAACTTTTTTCTGTTCTTCTATGAATTTAGCCTCTGCTTGCAAGTATTTTGAATTCATAAAAATCACTTCTATTCTCCTATCATGTATGGAGTCAGGAATTATTTCATTGTTATCATCATCACATAGTGGAATATATTTAAAAGCTTCACATCCATATACCGTACCATCAAACTTAACATATAACTTTTCTTTACCTGCATAACATGAGCATTCGCTATCATCAACTTGTAGAGGAATTCCAACTCTAGTCTTTTCATTAATTAACTCATTTAATTTTTTCTTTATCATATCACTAGTTTCGTCATCTAAAAGTATTTTTTCCTCATTATCCTTAGCTCTTCCATGTGGTACTAGCCCTAAAAAGCTTAACATATCTAGATTAAATTTACCTACAAAGTTAATCATATCATCTATTTCATCAATGTTAAGTTTCATAGGAACAAAGTGAATTTCTGTAAAAATATTATTCTCTTTACATAACTTTATAGACTCCATCAACAGTGGTAAGTTACCCTTTGTTTGCATTATTTCGTCATATCTTTCTTCCTTTAAAGACTGAACATTAAATATTAATTTATTTACACCTATCTTGCTCAATTTGCTAATTACTTTACCATCTAAAGAAGAATACTCCCCATATTCATTGAAAACTATTCCACTTGTATATATACTTATATCAATTCCCTTTGAGTTTATGTAAGATACTATATCTAATAGCCCACTATGCAAGAATGGTTCTCCACCTGAAATACTTATAGACTTAGCTTCTAATAACTTTAGACCATCTACTATTTCTTTTAACTTTTCTATACTAATATATGTATTACATTCTTTGCTTGACGCAGATGAGCAATGAATACATTTGTTAGGGCATCTTTGACAAATTTCTATTGATACATGTCTCACTTTTTCCCCCCCTTATCCTTCTATCCTATATGTCAAAATAAATTTTTGTTTATTTTAAATATATATATAGTTTCTATATTTTATACTGCTGAACTCCAAAATGATAGCAAGCTTACTTTGCTGCCGCTATCTTTTCATCTAACTTCTCTTTCTCTCTTTCCATTTTTCTTATTTTATCTTCCAATAAACTCCTTTGATATTCTAGTCTTTCCTTATCACTTTTTCCATCTTGTATTGTAATACCACCATATATAGAATCAGCTAATTCTTGTTTTAAATCCAGTATCTCTTTATTTATAATGTCATCACCTTTATAAGTAACTTTAAATTCATTCATATTAACATTTCCTACACCATATTCAATTATAATACTTCTTTCTTGTCCATCTCCTCCATTATTTAAATTAATTGTTGCCTTTTTACAGAATCCATATTTTCTATTTCCTGAATCTTGTCCATCTCTAAATATGATTTTATAATTCTCATACTGATTTGTATATATTCTTTTCATTTTATTTTTTATTTCTTCATTACTTACGGATTTCATATCAATTACTTCATCTACCACTATATTTTCAGTAGAAAATTTATTAATTGTAAGCTGGGTTTCATTTCCTTCCATTCCTTTATACATATCTGGCCACGACTTTCTTC
The DNA here is from genome assembly GCF_045310515.1 of Candidatus Clostridium eludens. NCBI lineage: Bacteria > Bacillati > Bacillota > Clostridia > Eubacteriales > Clostridiaceae > Clostridium > Candidatus Clostridium eludens. Next base: position 37,709 of record NZ_JBJHZX010000014.1, read on the forward strand.
CCCATTCTTGTAATTCATCACAAATAAATAACAAGCTAGAAAAAGTAGATAAATCAACGTTATATATATCGGAACACGTATGAGATGACATTGCTCTTAAAATTTCACGCCTTATATAAAATTGTTTTGCTTCCTCTTCATTATATTCATAATCCTCATTTAGGTTGAAATCCGCTTCTTTAAAATATGTTAAAGTCTTATATACTATAATCGCACTTAATATTCCATGATTATAACCCTCTAACGACTTAGCATATTTAAAATAGTATTTAGGTTGTTTTCTTCCATTATAGTAGTTATTTATTATCTCAACTTCCTCAATTTTTCCACTTTCTTTATTTTCCTCTTTAATCTTTTCTTTTACTTCCTCACCCATTTTCATTTTAGTACACATAAAATTTAGTATATAATCGTTAATACTATCTTGTATACCACTAAAATTAAAGTTATTCCATATCCTTGGCTCATATATAAATTCCTTCATCATATCCTGAGTCTTCTCAAATATATCTTTAGTTTTCTCAAGTGGATATCCCAGATCATGGCAAGCCGCCACTATTGTCCACATACTTATCTTTTCAAAAAAATTAATCTTACGATTAAATACACTTTCTTCTTTTTCTCCATCTATTTTTATAGAATAAATAAAAGGCTTCTTACCTAATTTCCATTCATTTAATATACACACAATTCCTAAAAGCCATGTGCGAAATGAATGAAAAACATGATCCCGATAATACTTACTTCCTCCATAAAGAACCGATTCAAAGCTAGTGTATTTTTCATTGTATTTCTTTAAGTTATCACTCCCATATGCAATAGGAATCTTATCAGGCATCTCATCACCGTCACCTCTAAATGGCTCCCTTTCATCAAAAAACCTTAAACACTTTATAGATGATACTATTAAATTATTCCATATCTTTTCAATATCTTTACCACTTTCGTATTGGATATTTGTATTCTCTTTTTTAGGTTTCATTTCTCGTAACTTATCCATAATATATTTACACAACGGGTGAGGTAACTCATCCTTATCGTTAAACTTAACCTTCTCCAATTCGTTCTGTATAATACCTTGTATTTTTTTCCCTAATAATAAATTTATCAGATTTTGATCATTTATTGGTGTTCCCATTTCATACTTTCTCCTTTTACAATGCTGTATTTCAAAAATCGATTTTCTTTGCAAATTTCTTCTAAATAAATTATATACTAGCCAACACACTTTTTCAAATTATTCCTCAATTAATATGATTATCCATATTGTGTTTTTATATAATAGTAAATTTCATTACAAATACAATATATTAATTATTTTATATATCAATTAACCCTATCTTACTCCTAATATTGATTGCTCCAATATTCGTACTAGCTACCCACTAAAATGTCTCATTCTGTTACGTGGGTTTCTTGTGCTTTGGAGTGTGGATGGCAGTGAATATTTCAAACTGACACAAAAGAGTAGACTTCCACCAATGTTAGTGCACCTTTAAATTTTCATGTTCTAGAACACTATTATTACATATTTAAGGCTTTTGTTAGGATATTCCTTGGGATAATTGAATAAGTAATAAATAGCTTTAAAAGTGCGTTGAATGATGTTTAATTATAGGGGTTTTTTCCGTCACTACTTGGTCGTGACTCTTATATTAGAAATTTGTGTCATGTATATCTCAAATTGAAACAAATATAGCGTGAGTGTGTGAGAATTTTCGTGGGAGCCTAGATAAACGAAACAGCTTTGTAGTATATTTTATGTTTAATTATATATAGTAAAAAATCATCATTTTGTAAAGTACTAAGAAAAATAAGAGTCTTTTACAAAATATCTAAGAGGGTACTATATATTAGTTATTTAACTAAAAAATCGCTATGTAGATAAAAAAGTCATATATATTTTCTGCTCCTACTAGGCAGTATGTATAAAATTAGCCTTGTCGTTTCATGCCCCACCCCTTTCAACTAAGCCTAACCTTGCCCTACATATGAACAAAACATTCTCCTCCCACTAAAACCACTTTAAATATAGATACTGTATCCATAGAAAACTTTGAACAAAAAGAAAGAAGACCCGAAGGGTTTAGAATCCATTGTGGTGGATTACATGATTTGCATGGAGTATATCTATTATTTTTTGCAGTAATTGTCGATAATTTGTATACGAAAGATTTATATATTTCTCGGTAATTAGAGGAATGAATCAATTTTTGTTGAAAATATTTTATTGTAAGAGTTTTATATCATATGGTTTACATTAGATGCATAAATTTCAATGTATCTAATGTCTATAATTGGTAGTTGGGATGCCATGAGAAATAAGTATAGCGTAAATCATGCATAAGTAATTTGGAATATACGAGAGAAACATTTAATTTTATGAGTGTCAATAAGTTCACTTTTAGCTGGAATAATATATTCTGTATTGGAGGGAGGAGTATTAATGAAATTGCCAGGCTACACAGATAATGCAAAACAAGATGATAAAACAGTAAGTTTATTAAAATATATATTAGCATCACATGAAAGAGTTATGAGTAATTTTATTGTGTCCGGAGATAAGTATCCAAACATTGATGGATTTATAGAACTTGTAAATGACAACAGTGAACCTATCGGTAAATTTGAAGTTCAAATAAAAACATTACCAAAGAACCATAATGGAAAATACCCCAATATGCCTGTTAGTACAATCAATTATGCTATGGAAGTTTCAGACTCGCCAGTATTGTTTATTTATGGAGATACTGATAAACAAAAATTATACTGGATACATGCTTCACAGGATTATTTAAAAGAGTTACCAATTAGACCTAACCAAAAGTCAAAAAGTATAAATTTAAAACTAGAGAATGAAATATCTATATCAAATACAAATTATATTATTGATTGGACAAACACAATTTTAGAACATAAAAAAAAGTATAAATATTATTTAGTGCATAGACAAGAATATGATGATTTAAAAAAATTTTCAGATGCTTCATTAGGAATGAGAGAGGATTACTTTAAGGAAGTGCATAATTTCTTGGATTATTACAATAATTTATTAGATACTGATTTTCAAGTGGTTAAAGACTTTTTCTATCCCAGTAGCTGGAAGGTGGGTATTTCAATTCACAATTATAGCAAAAATTATGTAGGTTTTTCAATATACCCAATTTCATATTTCGAGAATAATGTTCAAATCAGAATAATGTCGGATGCCGAAGCTAAAAATTTCAATGATAAATATAATAATTTTAGAATGTGTAATTATAATCCCATTAGAAATCACTATAAAGCATTAGCATATGAGTTAATAAAAGATAAGATTAAGGTTATATTAAAGAATTTTTTCCTTAGCATTGATAATAACTCAAGAGCTTTATATAGCAATATACTATTTACCTTTATGGATATGATAGCAGCGCAATACAAATTCAGAGAATCAGAAACCCTAAAGGGAACATATTTTAATGATAGTTGTGATATAAATGAAGTTTCTATAGTTGTTACTAAGTTATTACCTGTAATATTTGCGGAGTTATCTTCTAAAAGTATTAATAAAGGTTATTATACTAGGGTTGTAGGGCAAGTTCCCATATTTGATCCTTTTTCAGGATTAGCAATTATTCATGAAGATACTAATTTAGAAGAACTATACAAATCGTTAGAAAAAGGAGAATTATCGTATGAACCTATAATACTTTACAATGAAAAATTTCCTTTTACTACATTACTTGATTCAATTAGAATATTAAAATCTCTAGGAATTGGTTCGGTTAAGAGAATTTTTAAACCTCGTAATTATATACGAATGAGTAATTATGGAAGTTCATTTTGGAACGTATGGGATAATAATGATTTACTTGTAAATCTAAAATCTTATGTTACTAATGTGTATGATTCATACCACAAATTTTTAAGGCATAATTTTAGTAGATTATATGAAGAATTAAAACTTACTAAAAACGATATTGATGTTTACATTAAACTTGTTAAAACGGAAGATGATAATATATGTCCATCATATGATGTGCTTTTTTATAAAGATATTGTAGAAACCCCGAACGTCAACATAATTACCGAAGAAAATGGTGATTCGATGATTAGAGATATAGATTGGAATGTGTTTTCTAAGCAAGTGTCAGGAATATTTGAAAACAATATTGACAGATTATCTATATTGAATAAGTGCTATGCCTTGTTGGAAGGTAAGTTATTTAAATATATTGATGAGAAAATTCATTATTATAAGTGATATATAACTTTATATGGTATTCAGTTATATATCTGAAATTAAGGAAAAAACAATGTTTAGGTGTGAAAATAGAACTTTGCTAATTAGTATGTGGTATAAATTTAGAATAAGTACTATTACTAATATATATGGAAAAATTATGATGATATTGTAAATGCTTTTAGGAGGTCTAGTCTATGTATAAGGAAAGAGAGCTTAAGGAAGTAGTAGGTTTGATAACTAGGTGGATAGGTGAGATACGACTTAATAATTTTATAAATTTATATGATATAAATAAACTTTCTGAGGGTTTGGCTTTAAAATTGTTAAATATACTATATAGCTATGAGCTTGTTGATTTGAATAGTGACATTAGAAATGTTTGTGCAATAGATTTAGGGGACGAACAATCAAAGATAGCATTTCAAGTTACATCTAGGGTTGATAGCAAGAAAATTAAAGATACATTAGAAAAATTCGTAAATAATGAACTTGACAAAAAATATGAAAACGGAGTGAGGTTTTTAATATTAAATTTTCAAGAGGTGAAGCTTGGAAAATACAAATATAATCAAATATACTTTAAATTTAACAAAAGTGAAGATATTATAACTGATAAAAAGTTAATAAGAGATATTGAACAACTTTATAGCAGCAATTATACAAAATTTTGTAAAATACTTGAATTGTTAAGCAAAAGTATTGGGAAATCTCGAAATTACATAGAGGTACCAGATGAAGAAATTTTCAAGAAAATTGGAAATTGTTTTGATAGACCAGCATTTAAAACTCCTTTTTATCTGGAAAGTAATTTGCCAAACTTTAAAAAAGCAATTGAAGATACAATAGAAGCAATTAATACTGGAGTGTACAGATTAAGAGATAATACAATTGTTGAAATTATTTATCCTAAATCAAAAATTAAGGATGATGAAGCCAGAAAAAGACTAGGAAAAATTGTTGATAAATTAATAATACTTAGAAGTACATATGACAAGTTGATAAGTGATAATGAAATACGTTTGTGCGGATGTGGATCTGCGGAGTGCGGAGTACATTTACTATCATCAATGGCTTGTGAAAAAATGGATTCTCTAAGAAGAGAAATATTAAGTGAGTTTAGAAATATTTATAGTCAGTTTGATGTTGAATTTTTAAATATATAATAAACTAAATAGCCTAGCATAGCGGCGTACCTAAGTTTACTTCGACCAAAATAGGATTAAGCTATGGAGAAATCAAAATGTATTTTTTTAAGAGCTGTAGCATATCAAAAACAGTTCCAATATACAACACTATTGTATTACATAAAGTTTATTACAATTAAAACTTCCTATTAGCCATAAAAGTGGTCATATTGTAGCTATGCTCATTAGGCTAACAACAAAAAATTAAAGTATATAAAATTTTATTAAGAAGTGTCGCCCAATTGTTAATAACTGCGAAGTAAAGACCATTTATATACTCTGTAGACAAATAGTAAATTTATAGGGGAGTCTCATAGGATGATTATATAATGGCAAAATGTTGGAAAATTGATATTTGATAATAGCCTATCTTATATAATTTACTACATTTAAGTTTCTTTTAGGGACAATTATTTCTTTATTTAGTGGCTTGGATCCTAAAGCTACACCATAATAAGGTCCATACCCGTCTGGAACGCCAAGTCTTCTGACTTCATCCTCTAGTTGCAAGAAAAATGTTATCAAGCCAATCTAGACAGATGTATTTTATAGTTAATTATTAGTTATAGAATGCATCGGTTACTTAGAAAGTATTTGTTTCAAATGTTTATTCCACACAGTATTAAATCTTGGAGCCGTTTTAACATCATCATTTGTAATTCCATATATTTGAGTAGGTTCATAAGGAATAGGTTGTATAGGGTTTACCAAAGTATTTAATTGTATTACCATTCTATAATACAAAATACAAATCTATAAACGGTGCTTTTATCCTTTCCGACCATTTCTACGATATGGGTCAAGGAATAGGCATGATTTAATCCCTCTTCAATATCATAGCGGTCTTGGAACGTAAGATGTTTCCGGTACCTGTCATTTGAATTTTCCATAAAAATTGCCTCCTTCTGGCAGGCAAATATCATGGAAACATTATACATCTTGTGCAAAGGTAAACTCTAGAGTTTGTGCAAAATTAAATTCCAGAGTTGTGTAGGATTAAATTCCGCTAACACCACCCAAATTGGACTTCAGATTTCATTTAAGAGTTTCATTGTAGCAAATATCGTGCAAGACTAAAATCACGAAACACGAATTAAGTAGTGCAAACAAGAAATTACCTTTTCATTTTACTTAGAAATTTAAATATACGCTTGACTTAGAGTTAGCTCCAAGTGGTAAAGTATGAAATAAACATAGGTTATCTTTATTAACCTAAACACATTATATAAGGAGTATATTAAAATGAATAAAAAGATTTTTATTATTTATTATTCTTGGTCAAGTAACACAGGTAATATTGCTAGGTTGATTCAGCAGGAAACAGGCGGCCAATTATTTGAAGTTAATCCCGTCCAGGCTTATCCAAGTAATTATGGTACTTGCGTTGAACAGGCAAAAAAAGAGATCCATTCTGGATTCATGCCGGAGCTAGAAGCCATTCCTGACAATCTGGATAGCTACGATGTCATATTTATCGGTACACCTATCTGGTGGCATACTATGGCACCTCCAGTGTTTACATTTCTGTCCCACGCCGATATGTCGGGTAAAACGGTGGTTCCATTTTGTACCCATGGTGGCGGTGGGAAGGGTCATTATATAAATGATATTTCCAAGTTGTGTAAAAATTCTATTGTCTTGGATGAACTCGTGGTGTATGGGGATGGTGGAAAAAGTGCAGAGCTGGATGTACAGGCGTGGCTGAATAGAATTGGAGACAACCTATAAATGTATAATGCCTTTGAAGCGGACTTTCTTGCTAGCTTCATTTCTACAGATAAGTAACAAAAAAGGATATATATATTATTGAACGAAGTGGTAAAAGTAAATTTTATTGGGTAAAGGAGGTACTTTTCTATGATGATTGCAGAAGTAAGTCAAAAATATAACTTAACAGCTGATACATTGCGGTATTATGAGCGTATAGGTTTGATTCCACATGTTAATCGAAGTACAAGTGGGATTAGAGACTACACAGAAGAAGATTGCAATTGGGTTGAATTTATCAAATGTATGCGTAATGCAGGACTTTCCATTGAAGTATTAGTTGAGTATATAACTATGTTTCAGCAGGGCAATTTCACAATTAAGGCTAGAAAACAACTTTTGATAGAACAACGTAGCCAACTTGCCGAAAGAATTAATCAAATGCAGCAAACATTGGAACGTTTGGATAAGAAAATTGATGGATATGAAGAAAGAGTATTGGTGAAAGAAGAACAATTGAAAAGAGAGGATAACTAATTGTTGTTATTTAAATATTTTATTGGATAAGATTAACAGAAAACTGTCGATAGTTTATACCATATCGGCAGTTTTTTGAGTTAGTGTTAAATTAATTGTATTATCAGCATTTGTCTCTATTACTTAGCTAATTACATATTTAAAAAATTTTGTGAAAAAAGGTATTGACTTGGAGTTAACTTCAAAGAGTATAATTACTCCAGAAACAGTAACCATAAGTAAATCTAAAAAATTGGAGGATTAAATATGAGTTTTAACATGTATATACCAATAAGAACTTTATTTGGAGTAGGCTAATTAGGTCGTGTCTGAAAACTCAAAAATGAACAAATAAAATTGCTAAACAACAAAAAAGTAAGAGGAATATATGCCAATGAAAGGCTATTTTGTGTTAGTAAATCGCATTAATTAGACTGTTTGTATAGTAAAAAAATAGTTTTCAGACACGCCCTAAACAACTTGAAAAATCAGATTATGCCCGGTAAAAAAGCAATGATTGTAATTTTAAATGGAAAATCTGCTAGGGAAAACGGTTACCTTGCCAGAGTGGAAGAACAGTTAAAGCTTGCAGATGTTGAAACAGTTGTATTTGACAAAGTTCAAGCCAATCCATTGAAATTAACCGTTATGGAAGGCAGTGCTTTTGTAAAAGAAAATAACTGTGATTTTATTGTTGCTTTAGGTGGTGGAAGTTGTATGGATGCGTCAAAAGCAATTGCAATTATGGTTACCAATAGTGGAGACTGTTGGGATTACGTACTCAGTGGAACAGGAAAAGGAAAGTCAATTGAACATAAACCCCTTCCTGTTATAGCCATTACAACAACAGCTGGAACAGGTTCAGAGAATGATCCATGGGGAGTTATAACACATGGAGAAAATCACGAAAAAATAGGATTTGGTAGTAATGATACATTTCGTGTTCTTGCAGTAGTTGATCCAGAACTTATGATGTCTGTACCATCCCAATTTACTGCTTATCAGTGATTTGATGCATTATTTCATAGCGTAGAGGGATTCATTTCTAATAGTGTCAATCTTATAAGTGGCATGTATGCAATTACAGCCATAAAAAATATAGGACGAAATCTTGCCAAAGCAGTGAAAGACGGAAGTGACATTGACGCACGTGAAAAGATTGCTTTTGGTAATACACTTTCCGGCACGGTAATGTGTGTGGGAGCTGTTACAAGCCAGCATTCCTTGGAACATGCCATGTCGGCCTATCATCAGAAACTTCCACACGGTGCAGGTCTTATTATGATTAGTAAAGCCTATTTTACACATTTTATTAATAGGCATATATGTGATGACAGATTTATATAAATGACAAAAGCAATGGGTATGAACGATGCTAAAGAACCCCTGGACTTCATCACAATGTTAGTAAAATTGCAGGAAGAATGCAGAGTTGCAAACTTGAAAATGTCCGATTATGATATCAAACTAGAAGAATTTAAAGCACTGGCTAAAAAGGCAAAAGAGACAATGGCCAAGTTATTCACGTGTGATAGAAGTGAATTAAGCATAGAAGATTGTATTAAAATTTATCAGGAATCTTATAAATAAAAAAAGTATGGTATCAATTCAAAGAAGGTTGGAGAATAGCATAATATCTTTAAGGACATCTTTGAAGAAGGACAGCAAAAGGTATATTAAGTGAGAGTGGTAAACAATCAAATTCTTTACTTAGCCGTTGTATCCACGCTTTTAGAATTATAAAATTATTGGTAAAGGAGTAGGTAGAATATAATGAACAACACCTGGAAAATATATATGCTGGCCTTTATTAGTTTCGTAGTCAGTACATCGGAATATGTAGTTGCTGGTATTCTGGACAAAATCGCTGCCTGGGCACATATATCGGTATCGGCAGCAGGGCAGCTTATTACCGTATTCGCCATTGCCAACGCCATCGGTTCTCCAATTTTTGTAATGGTAACAGCCAAAATGGATCGACGTAAGTTATTAATGCTTTCTCTTTTCATAATGGTAATTGGCAGCATTTTGACAGTCACTCTTCCCAGCTTCGGTTTTCTAATCATCTCCCGCGTTGTACTTGCCATAGGGGGCGGAGTTTTTGTCATTGTTGCCAAGACCGTAGCATCAGAGTTAGCGCCCCCCGGACATCAAGCTGGAGCCATTGGCACTGTTATAACGGGATTCAGTGCATCTCTTATTGTTGGTGTCCCAATTGGCCGTGTTGTGGCTGCGACATACGATTGGAAGGTAATCTTCGGAGGTATCGGTATTCTTAGTTTATTCGCAATATTTGCCATTGCATGGACAATTCCAATGACAAAAGGCGATGAAATCGTCCCTCTAAGCAAACAACTAGCTCTTTTTAAAAACCTGAAAATCGTAGTTGGCTTTGGTGTAACATTCTTCTGGCAGTTAGGATATGCAATGCTTTATGCGTATATTGCCCCCTTCTTGCTAACTGTTACATCAATGAGCGAACGTGAAGTAAGCGTTTCCCTGTTTGCTTTCGGCATTGCTACTTTAATAGGTTCCAAGTTCGGCGGATTTATGACAGATCGAATCGGTATTCCTCGATCACTTATGGGCAGCCTGATTGTCCATGTGATAGCTCTGGTGTTACTGTCCACTATAGCAAGATCAACCTTCGTCACCATTCCATTACTTATGCTATGGGCTTTCTCGGCGTGGGCATCTGGCCCAGGTATGCAGTTTAACCTGGTCTTGCTGGCTCCAGAAGCCTCAGGAATCATGCTGAGTCTGTTCGGCTCTGTCTTACAGTTAAGCATCGCCGCAGCTGGATCAGTTGCTATTGCCGTAATTCTTGCAGCAGTATCATTTGGCATGATAAGGTACAATAAGCTTTGCAAAGAAAATGTACTCAAATAACATTCAACTATGATAAATATAAAAATAGTTAACGATAAAAAATGATAGGAGGACAATGAAGATGGACTTAAATGATGATTCTAAATTAACCACAATGATGAATGAAAATCGGAGAAAAGTAGGTTTCATAGGAGCAACCTGCTCTTTAGCTATGGTTTATGCAGCCTCGTCTGCCCCAATTCCTTTTTATAATACCTATCGTCAGACTATTGGTCTTACAAATGGAAATCTTTCCATGACAGCAGTTGCATACTTTGTTGGAACTGTAATTGCACTGTTGATGTTTGCTAGATTGTCAAATTATTTGGGCCGTCGTCCGGTCGTACTTGCTACATTAGGGCTAGCTGCAATCGGATGTCTTATATTTTTTTTCATTCATAACACACTAATGTTCTTGAGTGGAAGATTCATACAGGGTTTGGCCTGTGGTCTGGCATCCAGTACAATTACTGCATACGTGGTAGATAACGCGCCAGCCTCTCCAGTCTGGATAGGTGCTGCTGTTACTAGTGGATCACCTATGATTGGACTCGCTGCTGGTGCTTTTGGTTCCGGTGCACTGAAACAATATGGTTCCGGCTCACTGTCACTGATATTTGGAATACTCATCATTGTACTTATAGGATGTGCAGTGCTGATTTCAGTAAGCCCAGAAACAATTACACGCACCAAAGGGGCCGTTGCCTCCATAGTTCCACAAATTCGAGTTCCTAAAAAAATTCGCTACCTTCTCCCGGCTGCCAGCTGTACTTTTATTGGAACTTGGGCCATTGGCGGATTTTATCAGGCTTTCAGTTCTTCCATGGCAGCAGAACAGCTTAGAACAAAGAATACGCTGGTAGCAGCAGCAGTATTTGCTTGCATGATGGCACCCAGTGCAATCGGTGGTTCGCTGGCAGGCCGCCTGAAACCACATGCAGCTCAGAAGATTGGTATGTCAGCATTTTTTCTATGTGTAGTAGCTATCCTTGTTTCGCTTAAAGTTGGTATCGTAATTCCGTTCCTAATAGCAAGTGTATTCGCGGGAGTAGCCTGGGGTACAGCATTTACAGGAAGTATGCGTAAATTACTTGATAACACCAACCAGGAAGACAGAGCAGGTGTGCTTTCAGCTATTTATCTCATATCCTACAGTGGTGCTGCAGTCCCAAATCTGATTGTAGGGCGATTATCCAACATCTTCAACTTATTTGAGATAGCAGTTGGATATAGCCTGCTAGTGGCAGTAGCTTGTATAATCACACTTTTCACAGCAAGCCAAAATAACAGGCAGTCTGTTTTTTAAGCAGCGAAGTTAAGAAAAATACCATAGAATACGGTGTTATATAATTCTTAATTGATAAAAAGTTAGGTAAATTAAAAGAAGGTGATATAAATGAAAATAACAGTTATTACAGGAAGCCCACATAAAAACGGAACATCAGCGCTTCTTGCAGATAAGTTTATAGAAGGTGCACAGGAGGCAGGAAATGATGTATTTCGTTTTAATTCAGCTTTTGAAAATGTAAACGCATGTCTCGACTGTGATTATTGTATGATGGGTAGCAGGCCATGCGTACATGATGATTCCATGAATAAGTTGAACCCTAAACTGCTTACTGCAAACTTGGTTGTACTCGTAACGCCATTGTATTATTTCGGTATGTCTGCCCAACTAAAAACAGTTATAGACCGTTTCTATGCCAATAATTATAAACTGATGGGAAGCCATAAAAAAGCAATGCTCATGGCTACTTCTTATGATGCATATGAATGGACCATGAAGGAACTTGCATCCCATTACAAAACCATTGTGAAATATCTTAAATGGGAAGATACAGGCATTTTATTGGCAACAGGAGTAGGTACCAGAAGTGACATTGAACGAACAGATTATCCAGAACAAGCCTATAGAATGGGGAAAAATTTAAAATAGAATCGTGTTAGATTCAGAAAGGAATGAACGTAATGGATAGAATAGAATACAGTGACAAAGTAAGAAAAGAATTATTTAGAAATATGGAATTATCAGAGAATCAGAAAGATCCAGAATTTTATGATACCATGAACAGATTTTTATACGGCGAAGTATGGAAACATGGTAACCTTGATAAAAAGCTACGCGAAATGATTACGATTGTTGTGCTGACAACGAATCAAACTATGGACCAATGCAGGGAACATATTGAGGTTGCCTTGAATATTGGAATAACACCAGTGGAAATCAAAGAAATTCTATACCAGTGTACACCATACATAGGATTTGCAAGGGTACAGAATGCTCTTTTGGAGACGAATAAAGTTTTTACAGAACGTGGAATTTCCATGCCAGTAGAAAAACAGTCTACTACAACAGAAGATACTCGCTTGGAGAAAGGTATCACTGTACAGAAGAAGATATTTGGTGAAGAACATGTTGATACTATGAGGGCAAATGCTCCGAAAAATCTAAAGCACATTCAAAATTATTTATCAGCAATGTGTTTTGGAGATTTTTATACAAGAAGTGGTTTGGAACTTAAAACTAGAGAATTACTTACATTATGTGTTATTAGTGCCTTAGGAGGATGTGAAAATCAACTTAGAGCTCACATTCAAGGTAATTTAAATGTTGGAAATGATAAAGATACACTTATCAATGTAATTACACAATGTATGCCTTATATAGGCTTCCCAAGAACTTTGAATGCGCTAAACTGTGTAAATGAGATAGTGCAAAAAAACAATAAGTAACATGGAGGTTAATTATGAACTATAGTATAGTAGGAAAAACAGGAATTCAAGTTTCAAGTTTATGTTTTGGTACAATGTCTTTTGGCGGAAACGCTGATGAAGAAACATCTAAAGCAATGTTTAAGCGTTGTCGTGAAGCTGGTATTAATTTTTTTGATACTGCAAATGTTTATAGTGGGGGGCAGTCTGAAGAAATACTAGGGAAGTGTATTGCTGATTGCAGGGATGAAATTGTACTCACTACAAAAGTTTTTTATCCAATGGGAAAAGATATTAATGCCAAAGGGCTCTCCCGTCGTCATATTATACTTGAAGTTGAAAACAGCTTACGACGCTTAAGAACTGATCGCATTGATTTTTACTTTGTTCATATGTTTGATGAGAATACCCCTATGCAAGAAACACTTCATGCCCTTGATGATCTTCAAGCACAAGGTAAGATTCTCTATCCGGCGGTGAGCAATTGGGCAGCCTGGCAAATTGCTAAGGCATTAGGAATTTGTGCAAAAGAACAGCTCACTCGTTTTGAATTAATACAACCTATGTATAACTTGGTTAAACGTCAAGCTGAGGTTGAAATTTTGCCCCTTGCTGTTTCAGAACAAATTGGTGTTATTTCCTATAGTCCTTTAGGAGCTGGACTTCTTACCGGAAAATATGGGGTTAATAAGCAACCAGATCAAGGACGATTAGTTGAAGAAAAAAGATATACAGATCGTTATGCAGATGAAATGAATTTTGTTGTAGCAGAGCGGTTTAATTTATATGCTGCAGAACATGGTATACACCCAGCAACGCTTGCAGTTTCATGGGTTATGTCTAATCCTGCAATAACAGCACCAATTATTGGTGCAAGAAATTTAGAACAGTTGGAGTATTCGCTGGCTGCTATGGACGTGGATATGACTCCAGAATGGCGTAATGAAATATCTTCACTTTCTATTACTCCTGCACCTGCAACAGACCGTACCGAAACATTGCTACCAACGTGGACATAATTCCCTTATTCACTCTTACAATGAGGTATTTCCCCCTTTTTTCCATGGTAATCAAGCCTGCAGAATTAAATACTTTATACCATAAAGATGATGTTTTAATTGGACCGAAAGTCAATCTGATTACAATCAATCACCCACTGGTTCCATATGAAAGACAATCTACCATATCCACGTAATCCCAAAAGTGCATGGATAGGTACACTATGGTAATGCCTGGCGTCACGATTGGGGAATATTCTATTGTATCCTCCGCTGTAGTTGTCACGAAAGACATTCCACCAAATACTGTATTGGTAGGTTATCCGGGGAAAATTGTAAAGGCGATTGAGTAGAACCTATGAAAATTTACTTATGGGTAAGTTCTGTATCAAAAAGTATAACTTACATGTGTTTCAAAATAATGTATCATTAACGTGAGTTCGACGAAATTTTATGTAATGAGCCGTGTAATATCAATACCCATATAAGATCATGTTATTGTAAAGTATGCTAAAAAACAAAAACATAAACCTGTTGTTTACATAATTATAAAAATAATATATCATACAGTCCTTGAGGCATGAAAATACTAAAATTTCTCATCGAACTCACATTAATTAAATTTAAACAATATTTCTTAGGTAATGTAGTAGTTTTTAGATACACTTTAAACAAAACCGAATTCCCTATATGCCTAAGCCGTTTAAAATACATTTTGGCCATTGTTAGTAAGCCTATTTGCCTGATTTTTTATATCATCTAGCATTTTAATAATGTCTAATGATAAATTCTTGGCTTTATTAGCATTACTTAAAGCTTCATCTCTACTTCCGGACTTAATCTTGTCAATTGCTATATGTCCAATTTTATGCAATTCCAAGTGTATTGAATCTATTTTATCTCATGTGATTTTAATACCTTCATCTTTTGATACTACTGATTCATAAAAATGTCCAAATCCACATCTATGGCCATCTGTCTGTAATGGTCGTATCAGCATTTCATTCGCCATAGCTTCGAGAGTATTAACCCAATTTACATGAGTTGAAATAGCATTATTCATTACATCTACAAAAGTATCATTATCCATTCTAAAATTGCTTTCATAAAAAATTTCATTACCCAACTTTGCTAAATCTGAAACATGGCCTTTAAAAAATTAATGGATGAAAACAATACTGTTAGTTTGTAACATTGTGTAGTAATTAGTCAAAAATATTCGTTAAAAGAATGGCTATACAAAGTCCCTTTACGAATTCCAATTTGTTTATGGGAGATTATAAGTATAATCCAATGTTGGGTTTTATCATTTTCTTCTTAAATTATAACTTAACTTCTAAATGCATAATGGAATTAGGAAAGCATAATATAACTTCCCATTATTCATATACTTAGTAGTTTAGGTGTGCGAAGAAAAAATTCCGGCGATTCCCAAGGCTGTGAACAAAGTATGAACAAACCAATGAAATAGATATTGTAATCCAAGATAATATAATGTGTGCATAAAACCATGTAACTTATAAAGGCTCGCTTATAGTTCAAATTGTAATTATTATAATTGGGGCGTTGGTTTCATTCACATTAGGCACCATAATGGCAGTATGGCTCAAAAGGAGAATAAATACTGCTGTAAACTTTGTAAATAACTTAGCAGATGGAGACCTTACTCAATCGTCTAAAATATCAGTGGAAGATGAACTTGGAAGCATGGCAAAAGCTTTGAATAATGTATCTGCAGCCACACCGCAGTCAGCATCAAATTCAGAAGAAATATTAGCGAGCATTACCCAGAACAAGCTCTGCAATGGAAGAAATAGCAAAGCAGTCTCAAGATACATCTGCTTTAGCAGAGAAACTAATAGGTTTAACTCATAAATTTAAAGTTTAATAAAGAACACATTTTAAGGAATACAACAGAATACAGAGAAATACCCTGAAAGTATTAAATAATATTTTGGAATATATATATTATAGCACTGAAAACTCTTACCTCAAAAATATATGTAAGAGTATTTTTCTCAAGGAGGTAATAATGATGACAGAAGTTAGTAATTTGAATGAAAAAGAAAAGCTTAAAGTTCTGCTACAGGATACGGGTGACAGTTCAAGGAATACTGCGGGTACTAGATACGGAATACGGAGTAGACAGAGATATGAACCAGGATGATGGAGGCCATGTAATCGTTGTAGAGAGAAAGGAGGATTTTGAAGAAGTAAAGGATAAAACTTGCATTGATTGTGATAATGTTACACCTGAATGTGTAGGCAGGATAGTATGCAGTAGCGGTGAAGTATATAAAAATGCCTTAATACTGTGTAACAATGAGTTTGATATATCATTAATAATTCCAATGGAATTAACTCTGCAAAACCTTATAAATTATATTGTAGAATAAAAGCCTTAGTTGCCAATAGTATGGTGATTAAGGCTTTATTGTTTGTAAAAATTGATGGGAGGTCCATATAATAAAAAAAGTTATAAAGGAGACCAAGTATTGCCAGATATTGAGCTAGGGGAAAATAGCAGATGAAGAATACACCTATTGTATTGAAAAGATATCCATTAAATCTAAAATCAGGTAAGAGATAATGTCCAGCCTGTATAAGGACACTGTAAGGTCACAAGAAATCCACAATCCAAGGTCGTTGGATGTGACAGAACAGGAACTGTTGCAACTAATAAAAGAGGCACTAGATAAGGGAATATACCACTTACTTGCTGTTTCAACAACATAGACACTTCTTTTTATCTTAATTTAGGCAATCCCTAGTCAAAGACACTCTAGCACACAGAGTAATTGGTAATCTATTTGGCAACTTTTCTACCTGCCCTAATGCTTCGCCAGTAATAACTATACATTCCATAGTTTTATCATATTCTATGGTTCTAATAGATTGTTGAAGTCCTTGTCTACCCCAATTAGTATAGTTATCTTTACAAACTAAAATATATACTTTAAAGAGAATAAAAGATCTATAGAGTCATAATATATTAGCATAGAGTAATTCTTATAAAATATTATGTTTAAAGGAGTGCCTAACATGAATTATAAAGAAAATAGAATATTACCTAGTTTATTATACTTATTAGAATTAGCGTCTAATAAAAAACACTCAGAAATCAAAGGATTTTTACGAAATGGCTTTAGTCCCGATCATGCAAGGGACGTTAAAAAAGCAATTTTAACTGAGAGCTTTATTGCTGAACTTCTTATAGGAAATAATCGCTGGGCAAGAATTACCCCTGTGAGAGGTGATTTTGGAATTGATATAATTGAATATACTCGTACTGGATATCAACCTTGCAAATGCTACCAAATCAAAAATCAAGGAAATCTAATTTGTAACGCTGATGTCAATAATCAAATTGAAAAGTTCAAAGAAAGTAAATACAGCCATCTACCTTATTATATACTTTCAATATCTGGTTTTGGTGAGACTACTATAACACATTCTAATGTTCATCTAATTGATTATGAATATGTGATAAAGTGGATTAATAACTACTCTGAAAATTTAAACTCTACTCCTGGTAGTACTTATCTTTTAAGGGATGATGATTTTATATTAAGATTTGATGAGTTATTAAAATATATTCATGAGTTTGGCGATTGTTATTATGACCACTTGCCTTGTAGTATTAAGAACTTGTGTATAAAAACTATTGAAGAAAAAAGAAATGGAAAATTGAATATAAAAAAAGTATTGCTATTGAATAAAATTGGATTTTGCTGGGATCATAATGTCTATACTTTAAATCAAGGCTCTGATAAAATTCATACTAAATATGATTCAACACATATAAAATCCACTAATAAATACTCAAAAAATTTAAGCTTAACTCTTGAAAGTATCCATCTACTAAAGGACCATGATTTTACATTAGAATTTAATGAGTTATTAAAATATGTCCATAAATTTGAAGCTTGCTATTTTTATGAACACTTGCCTGATAACCTTAAGAAATGGTGTTGCAAAATTAGAAAAGAAAAAAAGAATGGGAGATTGGATATAGAAGAAATATTATTACTGGATAAGATAGGTTTTTGCTGGAGTCATAATGATTATACTTGGAACCAAAGCTTTGGTAAAATAAATAAAATCTATGCTAGATATGGTTCAACATATGAAAATATGGAGTGGCATCTTAAACCATGGCTAAAAAGACAGCTAGGACGCTATTTATCTGGCGACTTAACTTCTTACAGGATAAGGAAACTTGAAAGCATAGACTTAACTAATGAATGGCTTCTAAATATTTAAAACTTAATAAATAGAAAAGCACTTAATATTTAAATGTTTTTCTATTTATATAAGGTTAGTGTCTATTCAGACATAAAAATATCATCATAAGGATGCCTATACATAAAAAACGACATAAAAATTCTCTTGTACTAGGCTATATGGACTAAATTTAATGCGACATCCCTTTTTAATATAGCTAGTAATATGGCTTTGGCAATTATAACTCAATATAAGGTTTAAGTCACTATATTTGCATCTGCAGCTACTGCTGTAGATGTACATTCTGTCACAATAGTTTTTATTACTATCCATGTACGGCTGAGGCCCTTGGGTACCATTTGCCATTACAGGCTTCTACTATTTCATAATTTACTGATGAAATACCACCAATTGCTTTATTCGTTATATTTTCTATCTTGTCTCCTGTATGGCGTCAATCTTTTAATTTTACTTAGTATTTTAAAAGTTTATTCGCTGGTCCTAGTATTAAGGTATTATTTATTTTCAATAATTGATAAACTTTTTCACTACTGTAGCTAATATATCTTATTAGGCTTATTTAAAACATATCACTAATATATAAATGTAAATTCACTATGCCGAATTATTATATTGGCTACATGTGGTATATTGGGTTTTTTAGCATTCTAAGCACTTATGGTTCTGCTGCTATATCTTAAGCTAATACAACATTCTTATGCTATTTTTCCTGCCTTACTTGTACGCATATTATTGTAGATGGGTTATATAAAAGTAGTAGTATACTGTTTTTTACATCATAGCTTTAATAAACATATAAGCACTTACAATGGCACCTGCTTCACTTATTACAAAATATATTATACTTCTGGTCCGCATCACTTATTTGATGAGCTAATGTAGGTTGCCCAATACTAATCATATTTATGTGTGATTTCACGGCTTGCCTATCAATATCTATTTAAATTAAAACTAGTAATATACTATTTATATATAAATAATCATTCTTGTCATAAAGTTAGATATAGAGCCATTTAGAAACAATTAAAAGTAGTAACTTACTACGGTTTTTAAGAAAAACAAACTAAATACAACCATTATTATATAAGACATGGATTCTATCAGTTTGCCTACATCAATAACAATCTTAAGCATACCTAATCATATCCCCTATTTTTGCAACTCATCATCTATGTATATAAAAAAATAAGATTATAAATAACTTTTCATTAAGAAATCATATTTAAGTTTTTATCCTCTCGTATAATTCTCAGTATATCTTCTTCTGTGATTGGCTTTAATTCTCTCATTGCATACAAACAGTTATAACCAGTTTGAAGGATTAGCTTTCTATAATGATCGATCGTTCTACTACTTAGATCTATGCTATTTATCTCTCCATTTAAATATCTTATAACTCTTTTGGCTGTTTTTTTGTTATTTTTGTGAAAAAAGGGCTTTTATCAATTATTTTATATAAATTATGCTTTGTTGTAATAGATTTATCTAAATTACAACTCTTAATAAGATTCGTAATTACACTAAACTGATAGTCTTTATCTAAAATGTCAGCTACATTAGCTTTTATTTTTGACTCATAGTTTAAACATACATAAAAGTTGTAATGAGACTCTTTTAAATATGTATATCTTACTTTCGCCTTCACTTTATTAAAAGAAACATATTGCCTAATATCATTCTCATAAATATTATAATATTCCTTACTTGATGGCTTGTCACTAATTCTTAAATACATTGGAGGCAATAGATTGAATAGATTGTATCTATTTTTGAATTTAGCTACCTTCTTTTTTAGTGCCCTTCTAGTATTTCTTTCTTCAATTCTTAAATCTTCTATACCCTCATTCAATGATAATATTGAACGAATATCGGTGTTTTTACTCTCCTGTTCTTTTATTTTAAAGTAAATTACAATTACTGTACTACTTTTCTTTCTATTTTTGCCACTATACAAATATAACGTTCCTTTATCTGCTAAACTGTCATCTAGTTTCCGATATGGAACTTTTGTCTTTCTAAGTAAATTGAATCTTTCTAATAAGTTTTCTTTAGTATCAACAATATCACAATTATTTTCACCTTGTGATATTGTCCAATCATCTATAGGTGGTAGCTGTTTTACATCTAAAGCACAATTTAACCTATGTTCAAGTAAAGAATATAAATCAGAAACTGAAACATTAGACTTAGGAATACTGTTGTTACCATTAAAGGCTTTAGATATACTGAAAGATATTTTAAGATCTCCGTTATTTAGAGACTTTCTCAAGTATTCTAAGTGAAATACTCCTACATCACATATCATAGTTCCATGTTTGTAAAAATCTATTCTCTGCTTATATTTATTTGTAAACGCTTCGCTAGGATAACTCGTTCATAATTTATTATCATTAACTAAACCATTAAACTTAACATCCCTAACAAATATTTTAGTTCTATCTAATCCCATTTCAAAATCACCTCCCACTATATAGGTTAAGGCCATTGTTATCAATGCCTTAACCCATATAGTCAATATAAAAAATATGCAAAAGTGTCGATATGTTATAAGCAATTAATCACCTGCTCAACATATATATTCTGATAAATCTTCTCCTAAGTTCTCTCTTAAGAATCTTTCTATTTCAAACACTGGTATTTTTAACCTACCAAGCTTTAATGCCTGTAATTTTCCTTCTCTTATGAGTCTATATATAGTATTGGTACTGCTTTTTAGTATTGTTGAAGTCTCCTCAACAGTACATAATAATTCTGGAAGCTCTTTTTTTCCTATCGCTACTTTAGCCATTTTAACACCTCTATTTTTTTAGACCTATATAATCGTATTCTCTTGCTTCATGAATCAGGCAATATCTATTCTGTATATATAATACAAAATTCTTTCTAGCTACTTAGCTACTATACACTCCATTTTCATATTTCCTTAAGTTAATCACCTACTTAAAACTAAATTGCCATTAAGTATTTCTTTTGAAGCATCATTTTTATTGTTGAATAATCATTCCCTAAGCCAATAAGTACGGCTATTTCATTTTCTACAATTTCTATCCTTTTTATTTCTTCTGCTGAAAAATAATCTCTCGGTGTCTCACCTTTACTTAATTTAAATTGTTCTCTTAACTGTTTAGTATTTTTATTCAAAACTATTTTATAAACTAAATCCGTATAATGTTTATATTTCATAGCTTTATGAGGACTATCCGGAAGTTTGTCTATCGCATCTGTTAATACATTTCTTTTTTCTATTGCCTTACCTCTGGAAATAGCTTTTTTACCCAATTCCTTTTTCATAATATAGAACTGTTTTACTAGGTTTTTTTTGAAATTCCTCACTTGTAATGTATTTTTCATATAAGTTATTAATAAAGTTGCTTGTTGTTCATTAAGCCTATAATATTTAGTGTTTTGAATTCCACCTTTTGTTTTCAAGGGTTCGATTTCAAATCCAAGCCTTCCGAATTCTTTTAAATCACTTTCATATATTTGAATTAATTTTGTAACTGTACGATGTTCGACTGATCCATTTTCTGCAATAACTCTTGATGTAGTAAACGGTTCTTCTTTTAAACTGCCTTTTTCTAAAAAAACTAATTTATTCACTTAGCACCTCCAAGTGTATTTTTTAAAGCATCATGTATTGTTTCACCTTACCGCAATATGGATTTAGATACGAATTCTCAAAATAAGTTTTTCTTTACTTTAATAAAGACTAAAAGATAACTTACGTACATTTATATCCAGAGTTTTGATAATCTCGCCCATTATACTTAGTCTTGTTGATAAATTACTTTTTAGAAGATTCAATTTGTACATTTACTGATATCTATTTTTTATATAGTTTGGTGTTTAATGGCTCTCTTTTAAATTGTCATCCAACTAAGCTCATCAACCTTATTTTCACATTACGTTTATGTTTCATTTGTTACCATGTCAATAATATTTAAATTCAAATGTTTCATTTGTTATCAAAAATGATATAATAATAAAGAGGTGATTAAATTGGATATTGGAAATAGAATAAAGGAATTAAGACTTAAAAAAAAATGGACTCAAGAACAACTTGCAACAAAAGCAGAAGTAACTCGTGTTTCTATAGGCAATTATGAGAGAAATAGTAGGACTCCAGATGCTATAGCATTAAATAAAATTGCTAAGGCTCTTGATGTGAGCATTAAAGCTCTTACTATGGATAAAACATTTTCTGAATATATATTATCATCCATATTAGATTACTTTAAGGATACGCCTAACCCCATCGAAGTAATTGCTAATAATATAAATGTTAGTTCCGAAGAACTATCATCTTCTATTAAAAATAATAGAAAAAATCTTTCCTTAGAAATACAAAAAAAATTATTGACTTATCTTAACGAAATTGACGAATGGGTAGTAAAACAAATCTATAATGACGTTTTTTACAATTCATGTTTTGATGTTAATGAAGAAATTAAAGAATTTATAAAAGGAACCGTACATGAATATCACAATCGTAATCTTTCACTTGAAGATATGAAAAAACTTATTGCCATTGAATCTCCCCATACGGAAGCACTTTTCAACTTTTTAACTGATCCTAATGTTGAAATGGTCTTTGGGTATTCATATGGCACATTAACTATGAAAGGTTATGATGAGCTACTGATTTCTAAAGTCGAAAATGCAATAAAGGACATTTTAATTGAAATTAAAGAAAAAGAAAAACAAGGTTCAGTATATATTAAAGGTTGGCACCGCTGGGTGTCTGAAGGTGATGAATACTATGAATGGATAAAAAGAATAGATACAACTTACATTTCGCACCCTGAATAATGGTAAATAAATGTTTTAATATCACAATAAATCCAAGTAATTCTTTGGATTCTATACAAAGAATTAAAAATGGTACAGTTATAACCATGGTAATATAAGATAATTTATGAATTTAAGTTAATAAAATGAATTTTATATGTTTATTTCCATTGATAATTAAAACATTTCGACTTACATGTTTTATGAAAATCGTTCCGAAATATGAGATACAATTTACAATAGAAATAGTTTAAATTCAAATTCTAAGAAATAGCTAAACTGTAAATATAACTTGAAAGGGGAAATAATAATTTATGCCTGGAGTTTATAAACGCAATAACGTATGGTATTACTATTTTAATACTGCTAAAGTAGGCAACACCTATAAGAAAATTTGTAGGAAAGGAGGTAAAACTAAGGTTGAGGCTGAAAAGGCCCTTAGAATGGCTTTAAATGAGTATGAAAGTACTGGGAACACTAAAATCAATAGTAATATAAGTGTTATTGATTACTTTAACTATTGGCTTGAAAATCACGTTAAGATTAATTTAAAGCTACATACCTACAATGCATATGAGGGAATTGTAAAAAGACATATAAATAAGGATTTAGGAAATTATAAGCTTAAGTCTTTAACCCCAAATATACTACAGAAATTTCTCAACAATAAAAAATTAAATGGATACACTAAAAATGGTATCTCAAATTTTTATGGAGTTCTTTCTGGAGCTTTGAAGATGGCTGTACACCCATATGAATTAATTAAGGAAAACCCTATGACATATGTTTCTATTCCTAAATTTAATACTAAAAAATCTGATGAAGCAATGCCAACATTAACTATGGATGAAGTGAATAAAATACTTGATAGGTTTCCTATAGGCAGCTCTTTTTATATAGTGGTGCAAATAGCCTTTTATACCGGATTAAGAGCCGGAGAAGTATGTGGGCTTACTTGGGATAATATTAACTTTCAGAGTAAAACCCTGACTGTAGAAAAGAGTTTATTAAAAAGAGGTCTCATATGGGAATTTGACACACCTAAAACAGACAGCTCCAACAGAACTATAAAAATAGGTGATAGTTTAATTAGTATTTTAAAGCATCACCAGAAATGGCAAAAAGAAAATCAATTGAGATACGGCAAATACTATACCAAAACTGAATATAGTTTTCATGGAAAATTTCATAAAACTACTGACCTAATATCCACTAAAGAAAATGGCCAATTGATTTCAACTGAATCGTTAAAATACCTAAGCAAAGTTATTAATTATGATCTAGGTATTAATTTTCACTTTCATATGCTTAGGCATACCCATGCTACTATGCTACTAGAAAATGGAGCTAAACCTAAAGATATTCAGGAAAGATTAGGTCATAGTAAACTTGCTACTACCATGGACACATACTCTCATGTCACAGATAAAATGAAACAAGATACTGTAGATATATTCGAAACTTTGGTAGCAAAAAAATAATTACTACGAATCCATTTTCATTGGTAGTAAATTCGTAGTAATTGCTTGTTTTTTATTATTCAAACTTCCCTTAACCCCTGATTTTACTTAGTTATTTTAGCTATACACTCAACATGAGCAGTTTGAGGGAACATGTCTACTGGTTGTACCTTTTCTGTTATATAACCAAGCTTTTTTAAAATGGCTAAATCTCTGGCAAGAGTTGCCGCATCACAGGATACATATACTATTGTTCTGGGATTTATACCAGCAATTGAGTGAAGGAGTGCTTCCTCACATCCTTTTCTAGGAGGATCTACTACTACCACATCTGCCCTTATTCCTTCTTGTATTAGTTGTGGTATCACTACCTCTGACTTCCCTGTTATAAATTCCACATTATCTATGGAGTTTTCCTTCGCATTTATGTTGGCATTTTCTATTGCCTGGGGAATTATCTCCACGCCATATACTTTTTTTGCCTTTTGGCACAAAAATAAAGATATAGTTCCTGTTCCACAGTATGCATCAAATACAATTTCATCACCAGTTAATTCCGCATACTCAAGCACTTTATTGTAAAGTATCTCTGTCTGCACTGGATTTACCTGAAAAAAAGATAATGGAGATATACTAAATTTAAACTTGCCAATGTAATCACTTATTACATCCTGTCCCCAAAGAGTTACACATATTTCCCCCAGTATTACATTAGTCTTATTACTGTTTATATTTTGTATTATACTCTTTATGCCAGGTACATTTTTAGTTATTAATTGTATAAATTCTTCTTTATAGGGCAAGTGAGAAAGAGCGGTTATAATTACCACCATAATCTCCCCTGTGGCAAAAGTTTCTCTTATCATTATATGCCTTATAACCCCTTTATGATTTCCTTCATTATAAGGCTCTATATTATATTTTTTAATCCATTGTCTGGTTAGTTTAACTATTTCATCTGCAGTTTGGCTCTGTATAAAACAACTGCTCATATCAATTATTTCATGACTTTTCTTTGCATAAAATCCTATGTTTATACTATCATTTAACTTACCTACTGGCAATTGCACTTTATTCCTGTATCTATGTGGATTTTTCATACCTATGGTACGGTATAATTTTACCATGTGACTTTTTTGTTCTGTTTCAAAATCTTGCCCTTGGATCTCTACTTCCAGTTTACCTATTCTCTCCAGACAGTCCTTCACTCTATTTTCCTTAAAATGCAGTTGTCCATTATAAGACATATGCTGGAGTTGGCACCCCCCACATCTTTTATATATGCTGCAAGCTGGGGCCATTCTGTATTTAGAAGGGTCCATTACCTCTATTAATTTGCCAAAAGCAAAATTCTTATTTATTTTAATAACTTTTACTTTAACTCTTTCTCCTTCAACAGCTCCAGGTACAAAGATTGTAAAACCATTTATTTTTCCTACTCCCTCACCTTGATATCCCATTCCATCTATATATAATACATATTCTTCGTTTTTTTCCACTTCTTTTTTCATCTATTCACCTACTAAATAAATTACCTTAATAATTTACAAAGAGTTTAAATTATTAAGATATATTATTATATTACAAAAAAATCGCACCTGTAAAGGTGCTTAAATATGGAATCAGTTGTCTCTTAATTTCCCATCATATAATTTTAACCATATATTTCTGTAATATACAATAAATTTATGTAAATTTTTAATGAACATTTCTTTACATTATATTAGTTCTACCATTATATACTATTCCTCTAATAATATCCATAGTTATAAATGTACCTGTCTTTAATACTTCAGTAGCACCTCCGGCACCACAAATAATAGGTATTTCCCTTGTCAGACACTCAATAGCAAGATGAGAAGTTAGTCCTCCATTTTCAGCTATAACTCCTGAAACCTTATCCAGTACATCCATATATTCCCTATCCAGATCTTTAACTACTAAAATATCTCCCTTTTCAACTATTTCCTGTGCCTCCCTAGGAGTAGCTACTATTTTAGCATTTCCATAACCAGGTCTGACTCCTGCTCCTCTTCCTTGAACTAATATATCCCCAACTATATGAACCTTCAACATATTAGTGGTACCTGAATAACTAACAGGTATGCCTGCTGCTATAATTACCAAATCTCCCTTTTTCACATAGCCACTTTTTAATGATATTCTAACAGAATCTTCTATTAATTCATCTGTAGAATCAACCCTATTGGTAAGTATAGGAAATACTCCCCAATTCAATGCAAGTCTTCTGGCAACTTTATCGCTTGGAGTTACTGCTATAATATGGCATTGTGGTCTATACTTTGAAACCATTCTGGCTGTATGTCCGCTTTGGGTGGCAGTTATTATGGCAGAAGCCCTCAATTCTGAAGCAGTAGTACAAGTAGCAAGACTTATAGCATTTGGTACATTTTGTATGTGGGCCTTACTCCTTTTTTTAAGCAGAGAATTATAATCAATTTTTTCTTCTGCCGCCAGAGCTATTCTTGCCATGGTTTGTGCCGCTTCTACAGGATATTTTCCATTAGCAGTCTCACCACTTAACATTATAGCATCTGTTCCATCAAATATGGCATTAGCTATATCTGATGCTTCAGCCCTGGTAGGTCTTGGATTTCTTATCATAGAATCCAGCATCTGAGTTGCGGTTATAACAGGTTTTCCCGCTTTATTGCATTTTTCTATTATGGTCTTTTGAATTAAAGGCACCTGTTCTATGAGAATCTCTACTCCCATATCGCCTCTTGCCACCATTATTCCATCAGAAAATTTTATTATTTCATCTATATTGTCAACACCTTCTTGATTTTCAATTTTAGAGAATATCTGTATATCTTGTCCCCCATTTGCTTCAAGTACTTTTCTTATAGTAAGTATATCAGAAGCTTTTCTTATAAAAGAAGCTGCTACCATATCTACTCCAACCCTGCACCCAAATTTTAGGTCATCTTTGTCTTTCTCCGTTAAGGCTGGAAGTGCAATAGAAACTCCAGGTATATTTACTCCTTTATGATTACTAATTGTTCCATTATTTTTAATTGTGCAGTTTATCTTATTACTTTCAATAGTATCTACTTCCAGGGCAAGTAATCCATCATCAATTAATATACTATCTCCTTTTTTTAAATCATTGCATAAACCTTCATAAGTTATGGAACATTTAGTTTTACTCCCTATAATATTTTCTCCACAGTAAATAGTAAATTTTTCTCCTTCTTTTAGTTCCACCTTATCATTTTCAAAATTTCCCGTTCTTATTTCGGGTCCTTTAGTGTCAAGCATAATTGCTATTGGCTTACTATACTTTTTTCTCAGGTCTTTTACTAAATTTATCCTCTTCTCATGGTCCGGATAGTCCCCATGAGAAAAATTATGTCTAGTTACATTCATTCCGGCTTCAATAAGTTTGGATAAAACCTCTTCTGAATCACTAGTAGGTCCAATGGTAAAAATCATTTTAGTTTTTTGCATAATTTCCATATCCTCCTTATACGAAGTTTATTTTTCACTATTGCTAGGCTAACGCATTTGCTATTTCATACAATTTCTCATCAAACTTCCTTGGCATATTTAATGCTTCATCTATATCTAAATCAATAATTTTTTCCTCTTTAATGCCGATAACTCTCGAAGTTTTTCCCTCTTCCAATAATTCAACAGCTCTATATCCAAACCTTGAAGCCAGTATTCTGTCCCTGCATGTAGGACTGCCTCCTCGCTGAATATGGCCTAATTTTGTGGCTCTAGCTTCTATTCCAGTAACATACTGTATTTTTTTTGCCAAAGCCTCAGCCCCACCTATACCTTCTGATAAGACTATTAAATTATGCACTTTGCCATTTAACTTTGCCTCCAATATGTTTTTACACAATTCTTCTTCTTCATATCCTTTTTCTGGTACAATTATATTTTCAGCTCCACCCGCAAGTCCTGCATAAAGGGCTATATCTCCACAGTTTCTTCCCATAACTTCTACAATACTTACCCTTTGATGGGCTGTTGAAGTATCCCTTAATTTATTAATGGCATCTAAAACTGTATTTGCTGCAGTGTCAAAACCTACAGTAAAATCTGTATATGACAAGTCATTATCTATAGTTCCAGGTACTCCAATAGTTGCTATTCCCAATTTGGATAATTCTTGAGCTCCTCTAAAAGAACCATCTCCGCCTATTACCACAAGTCCCTCTATCTCAAACTTTTTCAATACATCTACTGCCATTTTCTTTCCTTTATCTGTTTTAAACTCTTCGGATCTGGCAGTTTTTAATATGGTACCTCCTCGCTGTACAATATCTGCCACACTTTTTCTTTCCATAGGTATTACTTCGCCATTCATGAGTCCTCTATATCCTCTTTCTATTCCCAGTATATCAAAATCTTTATCTAGGGCTGTTCTCACTACTGCTCTTACGGCAGCGTTCATACCTGGTGCATCTCCCCCACTGGTTAATACAGCTATTTTTTTCATATATAAACCTCCCACTATAGGGACTATCATCCCTTATTGATTAAAAACCCAATTTTTATACAATATATAATCTTATTTATATCACAATTATGTATTTTTTACCATGATATAATTAAACTTGTTTAATCCATGGTTTGTAATTTGTATACTAAATAATGATATATTTTGACATACATTATTTGAAAATGCCTAAACAAAGAAAAATTTTTCCTTTAAGTATTTTGTTTACTTTACAATAAAAATATACGGATTTAACTCATATAATTTTTACATTATCGTCTCCAAATCTTTTTCTCAGTATGGACATAAGCTCTACATCAGATTTTACCCATAGGTCTCTATCCAGCCTAAATTTTTTTCTTTCTTTTTGTGTACACAAATATACTGGAATACCTCCACTAAAATTTGCGAGTATGGGTTTAACCTCTTTTAAAATATTTTTTACATTCTCCTCTGTTTCAATTAAAATATAAAGTTTTTCAGTACCTATTCTCACAAGCGGTTCCAAAACTTCACAAATCAACTTAGGTTGTTCCTCTTCTCTAATACTTATTCTCCCCTTTATCAAGACCATAGAATCATCTTGAATTAGATTTTTAAATTTTTGAAAGACTTTAGAGAATATTATTATTTCCATAATTCCATATAAGTCTTCTAATCTTGAAAAAGCCATCATATCATTATTTTTAGTAATTTTTTTAGATACTTCAGACAATATTCCTCCAACTATAACTTTATCTCCGTCCCTTACTCTAATTTCTTCTATAAAACTTTCTTCAAGGGTTTCTCTTGTTATTATATCTGATATTTTGGTATCTGTTTGCAATCTCAAAGTCTTCTCGTATTCATCTAAGGGGTGACCTGAAAGATATAATCCTGTCATTTCCTTTTCCATGGACAGCATATCCCTTTTCATAAATTCCTGTATAGAGGGATACTGTATTCTTACACTGCTGTGTTCTATTTGAGAAAAAAGACTCATCTGCCCTTTTATATTCTTCTTTCTAGAATTTGTAACACCGTCAATTACCTTTTCATACACTGAGCTTAGCTGTGAACGATAAATTCCGAAACAATCAAAAGCTCCTGCTTTAATTAAACTTTCTACCACTCTTTTATTTATTGACTGTATCTCTATATTACTACAAAAGTCTATTAGATCTTTAAATTTACCATATTTTAACCTGGATTTAACTATGCTATCAATTATATTTTCTCCTACATTTTTTATAGCAGACAATCCAAATCTTATTTTGCCATCTTCAACTGTAAATTTTGCATAACTTTCATTAATACTAGGTGGCAGCACTTCTATACCTATACTTTTTGCAAATCTTATATAATATGCTACCTTTTCACTGTCACCTTTCACGCTGTTTAGCATTGCTGCTGTAAATTCTGTAGGATAATAATGCATTAAATATGCCGTTTGAAATGCTACCACAGCATAGGCGGCCGCATGGGATTTGTTAAATGCATAGGATGCAAAATCCATCATAGAATCAAATATATCATTTGCAACTTTTTCCGATATACCATTTCTTATACATCCCGGAACTTGAACTTCTCCATTTTCATCTACTATTCCATATACAAAGTTACGCCTTTCTTCTTCCATAACATGGTGCTTCTTCTTAGACATTGCACGTCTTACCAGATCACTTCTTCCAATAGAGTAACCTGCCAGATCCCTTACAATCTGCATTACCTGTTCTTGATATATTATGCACCCATAAGTAACAGACAGAATAGGTTTCAGTTTTGGTGTTGCATACTGAATTTCATGGATATTATTTTTATTTTTAATGTACTTTGGTATTTCTGCCATAGGTCCCGGCCTATAAAGACTAATTCCTGCTATTATATCCTCTAGAGAATCAGGCTTTAGTTCTTTCATAAAAGAAGTCATTCCTGGAGATTCAAATTGAAATACGCCCACAGTTTTTCCCTGGCCCACCATATCGTATACCGATTTATCATCATAATCTATATTGTCTAAGTCAATGCTTTCTCCTTTATTTTCTTTGATCATAGTAAGGGCATCCCTTAAAACTGTTAAGGTTCTAAGCCCTAAAAAATCCATTTTTAAAAGGCCAAGCTCTTCTAATGTATTCATTGTAAATTGTGTTACTATGTTACCTTCATTTCTTTGAAGAGGCACATAGTTTACCAGTGGTTGTGCAGCTATAACCACACCTGCTGCATGGGTAGAAGTATGCCTTGGAAGTCCTTCTAAGGCTTTTGCCACATCTATTAACTCTTTAGTCCTTGGTTCCTCTTCATAAGCTTCCCTAAATTCAGGATTAATCTCAAGTGCTTTATCTATGGTCATATTTGGCATCGCGGGAATCATTTTAGCTATTCTATCCACTTCCCCGTAGGGATAATTCATAGCCCTTCCCACATCTCTTATACATCCCCTGGCCGCCATGGTTCCAAAGGTTATAATTTGTGATACGTTGTCTTTACCATACTTTGTCACTACATAATCTATAACCTCCCCACGCCTTTCATAGCAAAAATCGCTGTCAATATCAGGCATGGAAATTCTCTCTGGATTTAGAAAACGCTCAAATATTAGATTGTATTTTATTGGATCTACTTTAGTAATGCCAAGAGTATATGCAACTATTGAACCTGCACCGCTGCCTCTACCCGGTCCTGTCATTATTCTATTTTGCGTTGCAAATCTTATAAAATCCCAGACTATTAGAAAGTAATCTACATATCCCATTGTCTTTATTATGTCTAATTCATACTCTAGCCTATTCCTCAATTTGTCATCTATGCTTTTATACCTTTTTTCAAGTCCCTCATAACATAATTGCCTCATATATTCATAAGGATCTATTCCTTCTGGAAGAGGAAATTTAGGAAGCTTTGAATTGTGAAACTCATAGTCAAAGTTACACTGCTGCGCTATCTTAACTGTATTCTCCAACGCCTCTGGTACATGGGAAAACATTTCATACATTTCTTCCGGAGATTTTAGATAAAATTCATCTGAGGGATACCTCATTCTATCTTCTTCATCTACAGTTTTTGCCGTCTGTATACAAAGTAAAATATCATGAGCTTTATAGTCTTCTTTTCTTATATAGTGTGCATCATTTGTCACAACTAAAGGAATATTAAGTTCTTTAGACATAGATATTAGTTCCTGATTTATTTTAAGCTGTTCTTTTATGCCATGATATTGAAGTTCAAGATAAAATCCTTCCTTAAAAATTCTTTTATAGAAAAGAGCTATTTCCTTAGCCGTCTTTATATTGTCTTTTAATATATTGGATTGGACTTCACCACCCATGCAAGCACTTAGTGCTATTAAACCTTCACTGTGTGCTTCTAAATAATCGTGGTCCACTCTTGGTTTATAATAAAACCCTTCAATAGAAGCTGTGGAAACTATTTTCATCAAATTTTCATATCCCTGTTTGCTTTTTACAAGAAGTACTAAATGGTAATTTTCATTTTCTCCATTATTCTGTTTTACGTGCATAGATTTTTGAGATACATATATTTCACACCCTATTATAGGCTTAATTCCTTGAGCTTTAGCTTCTTTATAAAATTCCACACACCCATACATACCGCCATGATCCGTTATAGCAATACTATCCATGCCCAATTCTTTTGCCCTAGCTATAAGTTTTGGGATTTTAGCTGAAGAATCTAAAAGAGAATATTCAGTATGCTGATGCAGACTTATCCATTGATATTTTTTATCACCCATTTAAAACAGTTTACCTCCCTTTCTATTAACAATTAACCTCACTACTATTCTACTATAAAAATCACTAATTGAATTTCTATAATTTATTATTTAATATTATGAATAGTATTTAAATCACACTAAGTCCCATTTGATCATATATATTCTTATATTGCATGATTTTTTACAAAGCAAATTGCACTTAAATACTACTTAATTACAATAAATAAAAATATTGTAATAAAAAAAACTGATTATGATTAATTAATAATCATAATCAACAGTATCTTCTTGGTCTAATTCTCCTGTTACTTCTTTAATTTCATTTATAATCATACCTTCTTTTAATGACCTTTTCTCTTCTATGATATTATCTTCCATATCACTTTTAACATAAACCTTACTAGAAATCCTACTAATATATTCTGATATATTATCTAGTCTTTCAAGTATTAGTTTGTCATTTTCTTCCTTTTTTACCAAATCTATAATATAGGATGTCAAATTTCTTTTTAAAGCCTTCTCATTTAAAATTTGATAAACATCATCTGGCATCTCTTTGCTATTTAAAGCCATTCGATTTCTTTTTTTTATCATTTTTTAATAGTATTCTCCTTTGCTCTATTGAATTTTAGTGTACTATTAAATTTTCTTCTTCCTTCTGATTCTTAGAACTCTCACATTTTTTCATTTCATTAATAGAGAATATCTCAAGTGCAGTTAAATTGATGGTCCTTGATGTAGGCATAAAAACTTCCTTTTCATCATCTTGTAATATTTCATGTAAAAAATAATGGTTATTCTGTGCCGCCTCATCATTCATATGCTTTCTAAGGGAAATTTTCATATATGGTTCTAATACCGGAGCTTCTCCCCCAAAATATATGAACTTTATAACTTTATCTGTTTCTTTGAATGCATTAAAGATTTGGGTAATTAACATATCTGAATATTCCTGTAGCATTTCAGTTATAATTTCTGTAAAATCAAAACTGTTTCCTACATTTTCATTTTTAAGAATATACTTTTGATTTTTATAGTTAGCTATTATAAATTTTTCGAAAGCCCTTAAATCATGAAAATATTCAAGTAATTTTTCTTTTCTTAAAGTTTCTAAGCGTCCTAAAAATGGTTCTATGTCAATGACTTTAAAACTATCTCTTTCTTTTGGAGCTGTCAGTCCCTTTCCTAACTTAACAGCATCCGTTGAACCTCCGCCTATGTCTGAAAGCACAACCTCAAAGTTATTAAATTTGTTTTCTAACTCATATCTCTTCTCTATTTTGATAACATCATTTTCCTCCACTATTTTATACTTTAAGGAATGCCTGGCCACTTCACTTTCTATCCTGCATTTTGATTTTCTAACCTTTATTCTTATATCTCTTTCCATACCTAACGTAATTACTTTCACCCTATGGTCACCAATAAATCTACTCTCCATTTCATGTTCAGCTATACTAAACTTTTCTGCCCGCTTTAAAAGCCATATAGGCAGCATCATATTCATAGAGCTAATATTAACCTCATCATCCTCACTATTACTTATTACTATGTTATAGTAGGCTATAGAGGCCAGGAAGGATATATATGGTATAACGCTACGTATTTTATCATTCATTCCATTTACATGAGAATTTGATAATTTACTTTTTTCTGCAAACTCCCCGACTAAATAATAGCGTTCCTGACCATCGTATGTAGTTGAAATTAGCAATCTATCTAATAAATCCTTAGGCTCATTTATACCTGATACAAACATGCCATCTGCTTGCTTTTTGCTTATTTCAACCACATTAGTGGGTATCTCAAAATAATATCCATCTACCATAAAATTATTAGTTGAATTTCCAAAATCAGCATTAAATCTTTTAATATCCATACTTTTTCTTCTCCTTATAACAATATAGTTTATTACTATTTTATTACATTTTATCATATAGTTTCCTTAAATCAATAGTTTTTCCCAAATTAATAGTACTTAAATATGACTTAACTTATATTTTCTATAACTAATTTTAATTTATCTTCAAAAAAAATAACCGGCTAATATGCCAGTGTAATTTACATAATATTATTTGAACAACATTCCTTACAACTTGTTATTTTCTTATTATTCTCACAGATACAATACATTTCCCTGCTATGTGCTTCTTATCATTAAACATATTTGCCTCTACCTTGCAATAATTTTTGCCTTCGTCTATCATATTAACATATATTTCAACCTGGCTATCAATTTGTACAGGTTTCATAAAATACGTATTTATACTGTCCACAGCCAGCATACTGGTATTATTTTTTTGTCTTAAACTTACAATTGCCATAGTAGACAGCAGCATATTTAGAGCACTCCAGGAAGCTGTGCCTATATCATTTAGCATTTCTGGAGTTATCCTTCCCATAAAACAAAATTTATTATCTCTAATTTGCACTTGAAATCTCTTTAATATTAAATCCTCAAGAGTTTCTCCTGATTGAGGTTGTCTTAACATATAGTGCAGTGCTTTTATTACATCCCTTTTAGTTATAACACCTACTAATTTTTTATAATTTGCTACTGGAACTAATTCCATGCCTTCTAGATCCATTATGTGAGCTACATAAGCTACCGTAGTCTTCGGTTTTACTATAACAGGATCTTTTCGCATTAGCTTGCTTACTGGATCATTATCTAAATCATCATTGGGCAGATCTTTTGATGTTACAATTCCCACTATTCTCTTTTCATTATCCACTACAGGATATACCTTATATTTAGCCTGCTTTATCAACTTTCTCCATACAAGCACTGTATCTGTAGCTTTAAGATAACATGGATTACTTCTCATTATGTCTTCTACAAGAACTATGTCTTTTTTTATTAAATTTTGGGAAATAGCTTTATTTATCATACTTGCTACTGTAAAAGTATCATAGCTTGTGGATATTATTGGAAGACACTTCTTATTTGCCAGCTCTTTTATTTCACTACTACAGTTAAAGCCTCCTGTTATAAGGACTCCTGCATGGTTTAGAATAGCAAGTTTTTGAACTTCTTCTCTATTGCCTGTTATAACCAAACAATCCTTCTCTATATATTTTTTCATAGTATCCGTGGTCATTGCACTTATTACAAAATGGTGTAATATCTTGTGTATTCCATTTTTTCCACCAAGTAGACTCCCATTTACAATATTTATTACCTCAGCATAAGTCAATTTCTCTATATTTTTCTTCTCAACCTTCTCTATTCGTACAGTTCCCACTCTAGGGATGGTAGTAACTATGCCAAGGTCAGCAGAATGTTTTATTGCTCTATATGCCGTTCCATCACTAACACCCAATTCACTGGCTATATTTCTAACCGAAATTCTAGTTCCAGCTTCCAGTGAAAGTATATATCTCACTATATCTTCATGCTTTGACATGGACTAAGTTCCTACCTTTCTTTTCTTAATTCATCTGCTATTTTTTCAATTCTTCTTAACCTGTGATTTACCCCCGATTTACCTACTTTAGGATTCAACATTTCCCCTAATTCCTTTAAAGACTCATCCGGATATTTTAATCTCAATTGAGCAATTTCTCTTAAATTAGCAGGAAGTCTATTTAATCCTATTTCCTTTTGTATGAGTTTTATACTCTCAGATTGTCTTACAGATGCATTTACAGTTTTACTTAAATTTGCAGTTTCGCAATTTACAAGCCTGTTAACATTATTCCTCATCTCTTTTATTATCCTTATATTTTCCAGTTCTAAAAGAGAGGCGTGAGCTCCTATTATATTTAATAGATCTACTATTTGCTCTCCTTCTTTAAGGTAAATTATAAAACTACTTTTTCTCTGTATTACTTTAGAATTTAACCCATATCCATTTATGAGTTTACTTAACTCCTTTGCATACTCACTGTTATGGGTGACAAATTCAAGGTGGTAAGTTTTTTCAGGATTACTAATACTACCTCCTCCTAAAAAAGCCCCTTTGATATAGAACCTTTTAAGTTCCTCACTTTCTATAATATTTTTTGGTATACTGTAATCTAAAGAAAAAACATTCTTTTCTTCTTTTAAAATACCTACTTTTTTAAGCAGGTATTTTACATCCATATTTTCTGTTATCATTATTATATACACATTATTTTTTTTGAAAGAATTATTTTTCTTAACTAATATTTTAGTGTGTATGTTGAACTTATCCTTTAGTATTTTAAATATAAATCTGGCAGTAGCAGCATTTTCTGTAATTATTTTAAAATTAAACTGTTTATTTGCTCCTAAAAGCAAAGTTCCACTTACTTTCATTATTGCGGACAATTCTGCTATGGCTTCTCTTTCATTAATAGTTGTATATCTACAAATTTCATTTTTTACTTTCAATGAAAATGACATGTCTATCTCCTACTTACCTTTTATTTTCTTTTAATCTCTCTGACAAATAAAAATATTCTATTCTCTTCTTTCTATCATATAAAAGCTTTTTATCCATAATAGTTTCTATCAATATAGAGGCTAATTTTTCAGAATTGTGTCTTATTAATCCATTTTTAATACTTATGAAGTCTCCTTCAATAACCTTTACCCCTAATGAAGAAACTATTTCATCATCTACTTTCACTAAATGGGATTCTTCTTCTTTATATTTACCTTCTAATTCTACATCTATTTTGCCTACATTCACAATTACATAATCCATTATTTCATTCCCAACATGTTTAAAAATAGTTGCTATATGATCTTCCACCGAAAATCCATCCGTCTCTCCAGGTTGGGTCATTATATTTGAAACATAAAGTCTTATAGCAGGAGTTTTTTTCACTGCATTAGCTATATCTTTAACCAAAAGATTAGGAATTACACTGGTATAAAGACTACCAGGTCCCAATATTACTGCATCTGCTTCAAGTATTGCATCCACGGCTTCCTTTAAAGCCCTGGCATTTTTAGGTTCTATAAATATTTCATCTATACGAGTATTCTGATTAATAGCCTGCTGTGGAATGTTTGACTCTCCTGATACTATAGTACCATTTTGCAGCTTTGCCTTTAAAACTAAGTTATCCAGAGTCACCGGCATTACCCTTCCTGTTACTGCAAGTACAGAACTCATTTTATGAACAGCTTCTTCAAAGTTTCCCGATATCCCGTCCATGGCTGCTAAAAACAAATTACCGAAACTTTGATTTTTTAATCTCCCGTCTTTAAATCTATATTGAAGAAGTTCCTCCATAAGAGGTTCAGTATCTGCCAGTGCCATTATGCAATTTCTTATATCCCCAGGGGGAAGCATCCCCAAATCTTCCCTCAAATCTCCAGAGCCTCCGCCATCATCCGCTACAGTGACTATGGCAGTTATATTTGAAGTATAGTACTTAAGACCTCTTAACATAGTGGAAAGACCAGTGCCACCACCTATAGCAACAATTTTAGGACCTTTTACTAATAAACGTTTTTCATATATTAAATTTTCCAGCTTCTTAGAATCTAAGGATACACTTAAATATCCTTTATTTATAAGGGCTATTATAGACCTCATACCCTGGGTTATAGAAATATATACCACAAAAATTCCTGATATCATTAAAAACATATAAAAAGATATATAATAGAAACTATAAAATCTTCTATTTATAAACTCTATTACACCAAAGATTATAAACAGTACTCCCATAACTCCAAGCATAACCCATCTTTTAACCTTAATGCCCGGCCTAAACCAATCTATAATCTTCATAGTTTTTTACCACCTTTAGCATCTTCCTCTATATCCCTGTGGTCTATATTTACCTTATGACCATTATCCTTTAACCTATTATAAATGGTATTTGCAATGGTTACAGAACGATGTCTTCCTCCTGTACATCCTATGGATACAATAAGCTGTCTCTTGCCTTCTTTTAAATAGTTAGGTATTAAAAATTCTAACATATTCTCTAATTTATCTATGAACTCTAAGGTCTCTTCAAAGTTCATTATATAGTCTACTACAATTTTATCTTTACCTGAATGCTTTTTTAGTTCAGAGATATAGAAGGGATTGGGTAAAAACCTTACATCAAATACCAAATCTGAATCAACAGGTATACCATATTTAAACCCAAAAGAGAGTACAGTAATTATTAATTGAGTTTCCATCTGTCCTTCCTCTGAATATATGCTGTTTATCTCTTCTCTGAGTTCTCTTGTTGCTAGTTTAGATGTATCTATTATATTATCTGACCTGTCTTTTATTTCCCTAAGTTTATTTCGTTCCATAAGTATTCCATTTAAAATTCTGCCGTCAGGTGCTAATGGGTGCTTTCTTCTAGATTCCTTAAACCTTTTAATCAATACTTCATCTGAGGCATCTAAAAATAATATTTCATATTTATATTCCTGCCTCTGCAGGTATTTCAAACTCTCAAATATATCATCAAAGAACTGTCCTCCCCTTATGTCTATAACTAGCGCTATCTTATCAATTTTTCCGTCAGTTTGATAACAGGCCTCTGCAAATTTAGGTATTAGTGTAGGGGGAAGGTTATCTACACAAAAGAACCCCAAATCTTCTAAATTTCTTATAGCTTGAGTTTTCCCAGCTCCAGATAATCCTGTTACTATAACAAATCTCATAGTTACATCCCTCCATTGGCAACATTTTAGCCTTGTTATATAAAATTTATCATTATGATATACAGATTTATTTTTTTAATTATAACATAACCAACTATAAGAATAAAACATAACTAAAAAGGAGAATCAAGTGCACTATACACTAATCCTCCGCTTCAATACTATGCTCTAGTTTAATCTTCACCTATAATTCTAACTTCAGTATATAAATCTACATTAAATTTTTGTTTTACCCTATCTTGTACAATAGCTATTAAAGCTAAAATATCTTTTGCAGTAGCATTTCCTTTATTTATTATAAAACCTGAATGCTTTTCAGATACTTGGGCATCTCCCACGCTTTCCCCTTTTAGACCAGTATCTTCTATAAGTTTTGCTGCAAAATATCCCTTGGGTCTTTTAAAAGTACTGCCTGCAGAAGCATGTTCCAAAGGCTGCTTTTCATTTCTTCTTCTGTTTAAATCTTCTATACGATTCATTATATCTTCATGATTGCCCTTTTGTAAGCTAAATGTAACTTCTAAAATAGTATACCCATTTTTTAATATAGAACTCATTCTATATCCCAGTTCCATTTCTTCTCTATTTAAGAGTTTAATTTCTCCATCTCCACATATAACCTTTGCACTTTCTATTACATTTGAGATTTCTCCATTATAGGCACCTGCATTCATAGTAACTGCACCCCCTACGCTTCCAGGGATACCACAGGCAAATTCAAAGCCTGCTAGAGAGTTATTTAATGCTGCAGCTGAAATATCTTTTAAGGATGCTCCACTTTCTGTAATAATCTTGTTTTCCTCAACTCTAATTTTATTCAACTTTATAAGTTTAATCATTATACCCCTTATGCCGCCATCTCTCACAAGCAAATTAGATCCATTTCCCATTATATAATAAGGTATGTTTTCTTTCTTACATAACTTTACAACATCTATTACCTGATTAGAATTTTCAGGGGTAAGTAATACATCTACAGGTCCCCCTACTTTAAATGAAGTATGTCCTCTCATAGGCTCATCTATTTTTATATCCTGGTCATTCAATATTTCCCTTAACTTTATAGCAAAATCTTTAAACTTATTCATTATAAATATTCTCCTCGAAAATTAAAATTATGTATTATATTCAGTATAATGTATGTATAATCCTTAATCAAGATTTATATATATTCTCTCTACAAGTGATAATATACAGTTTATGCCCTAAATATGTATATATTCTCGTATAAATATTATTTTTAAAACATCTTGAATTATATTGTTTTATTTACAACTTATTTCATTTTTTTAATTCTTATGTTTTTTAAAATAAGAAAGTATGCTCTCTGCTGTACGTCTATCTATAGACGGCGTATTTGTAAGCTCCTCTATACTTGCCTTTTTTATATTTTCTATGCTTACAAATTTTTTTAAAAGTTCTTTTCTTCTCTTCATACCTACATTAGGTATATCCTCCAGTACAGAATGAAGTACCCTCTTATTTCTTAAGCTTCTATGATAAGTTACAGCAAATCTATGGGCTTCATCCTGTATTCGGGTAACAAGCTTAATTATATTAGAGTTCATATTTACTAGTATTTCTTCATTTTTATACATAAGACCCCTGGTTCTATGCCTGTCATCCTTTACCATACCACATACAGGTATATCTATATTAAACTCTTTTAACACTTCAAGGGCTGCATTTACCTGCACTTTTCCTCCATCCATAAGAATTAAATCAGGAAATACACTAAACTTTCCTGCACTAAATTCTAAATTTTTTTCTTTTATTCTGTTTATTTCCTCCATACCATTTTGAAATCTTCTCCTTAGTATTTCTCTCATACTCTCATAATCATTGGCACCCTTTACCGTATTAATTTTAAATCTTCTATAATCGTTATTTTTTGCCCTTCCATTTTGAAACACTACCATTGTACCTACAGAATCTACTCCCTGGATATTAGATACGTCATAGGCTTCTATCCTATGGGGAATTCCATCTAAATTAAGTATTTTCATGAGTTCTTCAAGGGATGTTTTATACATTTTCTCATCTTGAATAAATTTTGACTTAAAGTTTTGCAAAGTGGTTTTAGCATTTTTTTCTACTAAATCTAAAATTCCCTTTTTATCACCTTTTTTGGGTACCTTAATATATACTCTGGAATTCTTTTTCATACTAAGCCAATCTTCCAGTAGTTGAATATCATAGATTTCTGAAACATATATTGTTTTTGATATATACGCTGTGCCTCCGTAAAATTCCTTTACAAAATTCGCTACTATTTCTCCTTTAGGAAGATCTTGTGTATTTTCTACAATAAAATCTTCTCTCCCTATTATTTTTCCAGATCTTAAGAAAAACACTTGAACACAACTGTCTTTTTCATCAGAATATATATTTATAAAATCTTCGTCTTCAAATCCTCCTGTGGTTATTTTTTGTTTTTCAATGATTTTTTCTATGGCAAAAATCTTATCTCTCAATTCTGCGGCCTTTTCAAATTCAAGCCTCTGGGATGCACTGTCCATATCTTCTTTCAATTTTTTAATTATATCTTTGTTCTTTCCAGATAAAAACTCTACTACCCCTGATATAATTTTATTATATTCTTCTGCATTAATATGTCCAGTACAGGGTGCCATACATAATCCTATATGATAATTTAGGCAAGGCCTCCTACCCTTTACATCCTCTTTTTTTATATTAAGTCTACAATCCCTTATGGGAAATATTTTCTTTATAACTTCCATCGTCTCATAAACTGCTCCGGTACTTATATAAGGTCCAAAATATTTAGCACCATCTTTTACCATGTTTCTCGCAAATATTATCCTTGGAAAATCTTCATTTACAGTTACTTTTATTAAAGGATATATTTTATCGTCCTTTAGTAATATATTGTACCTAGGTCTATATTTTTTTATTAAATTGCACTCTAATACAAGGGCTTCCATTTCGGAATCTGTAACTATATACTCAAATTCTGAAATATGTTTAACCATTGTCTTCACTTTTTCAGAATGATTTTTAGATTTCTGAAAATACTGTCTAACTCTATTTTTTAAAACTTTTGCCTTTCCTACATATATTACTTCTCCTAAAGAATTTTTCATCAAATATACTCCAGGTTTATCCGGCAATATTTTTAACTGTTGTTGAAAATCAAACACTAAATTCACTCCTAAGATTATTTGTATATAACTGGAAGTTTATATATGGTAAATAATATCCCAAATATCATTAAAAGTTCTTCTATAGTACATCCAATTTTAGAATTAGTT
This sequence comes from Candidatus Clostridium eludens, assembly GCF_045310515.1. Lineage (NCBI taxonomy): Bacteria > Bacillati > Bacillota > Clostridia > Eubacteriales > Clostridiaceae > Clostridium > Candidatus Clostridium eludens. Next base: position 80,462 of record NZ_JBJHZX010000014.1, read on the forward strand.
TTATAAGTTAAAGGCATCTTGAATTTTTTATTTTTAAAAGGATAAAATAATGGTACCCCTCTGTTCGTAGCCATATCACATAACAAATGCATTCCATAACCTATAATAAAATAATACACCAAATGATACAAATTATACATATTCCCTAAATATCCTATAATAAAAGAGAACATTATCATACCTGTCAAACTATGAGTTAATCCATTTCTATGGGTAGACAGGGCTATTATTAAAAATGATATACCAATAGCCTTAATGACAGGTTCTCCTTTATATAAATAATCATACCACAACAGTATTATTCCTAAACAATTATAAAAAATAACTTTAGTAAGTTTATTTCTAAAAGGAAGTATGTATTTATTTATTACACTCTTAGGGTGATCTATATCTGGGAGTATGGATGCAAATATCACTACAAGTATACCAATATAATTAAACTTTCCGGGAAGTATATCATAAACAGATAAAAAAGTAACTACTCCAATACCTGCATGAGTTTTACCTTTCATATTTTCTCCTTTAAAAACAGTTATAATATTAAAATTTCACTGCACTTTAAAACTACTTTTTAAGTATCTATATTATAACATTAAATTCAAAGGAACTTTATCTTTTGCTGCGAAAATTCCCGAGAAAAGTTTAAATTTTAACTATTTTCGCAGTGCTGTTCTTATAACTTCTGATGCTATGGACGCAGCTAATTTACCTCCCTGTCCTCCATTCTCTACAATTACCGCTACGGCTACTTGTGGATCCTCATAAGGTGCAAACCCTATGAACCAGGCATGTGGAGAAGAATACTTTCCTTGAGATTCATTATCTGCTGTTCCAGTTTTTCCTGCTACTTCTACACCCTCTACAGAAGCATTAGTTCCTGTCCCTGATTCTACCACGGATCTCATGAGATCCTTCATGGTAGATGCTACATCCTGAGAAATTATCTGTCCTACCTGTTCTGGCTGTATGCTCTTTACTTCTTCTCCCTGACTATTTGTCACATCACTTACCAGATAAGGTCTCATCAAGACTCCCCCATTTGCTATAGTACTTGTAACCACTGCCATCTGCAGAGGACTTGCTAAATCACTACTCTGTCCTATGGCACTTTGAGCTATACTTCCTTTTTCATAAGATTTTAGTTCAGGAAATTTACTAGGTTCTACAGGTATACCATCTGTAGGAATTTCTTTATTAAAGAAAAATTTTTCTGCGGTTTTCTTTAGTGTTTCATTTCCAAGTTCCAGCCCAAGGGAACCAAAATACACATTACTAGAATGGGTATAGGCTTCCTTAAAAGTAATATTTCCCAAAACTTCTCCTTGAAAATTATGCAGGGTGTAATCCCCTCCTATATAAAGTTCTCCTGTATCCTGAAAAGATCTGTTTTGAATTCCGCTTATATTTTCCAGAGCACTTACAGCAGTTATGGTTTTAAAAGTAGAACCTGGTGGATAAAGCCCCGCTGTAGCCCTATTTATAAGGGGTCTGCTTTCATCTTTATTCAACTGTTCCCATGTATTTTGCATGTCATTGGGATCAAAAGAAGGTTTTGATACCATTGCCAACACTTCTCCCGTTTTAGGATTTAATACTACCACAGCTCCTTTATTATCCCCCAGTAAATCATAAGCTTTTTTCTGTGTCTCTAGATCTAATGTGGTTTTTAAATTATTACCAACCTTTTTTTGAGTCTTTCCTTTATTCTCAATAAGGCTCTTTATACTATCCTTAATATTTGTAGACATTAATTCTTGGTCATATTTTCTCTCAAGACCTGTGATTCCATACTTAATATCTACATAACCCAATACATGTGCAAACATTGCACCGCCTGTGTATTCTCTCTTTTGAGTTTCTTGATTTACAGGTTCACTTTTAGTTAATGCATTGCCATTTCTATCATATATAGTTCCCCTAAGCACTTCATTTCTCTTTATCCAAAGTCTTCTGTTATAGGAATTGTTTACTATTTTAGGTCCAATTGACATCTCAAAATAAGTCATATAGGAAATAAGTGCTATGAAACATATTAAAAAGACCATCATTACTTTTTTTATATTATTCAATATGTTATTCATCCTGCTACCTACCTTCTTCCGATATCTTCTGTATTATACCTAAAGAAAAAAATGTTATAAGCATGGAACTCCCCCCTCTACTTACAAGAGGCAGCGTTATACCTGTAAGAGGAATAGCATTCATGACTCCTCCTACTATAACTAAAACCTGAGATGCAATCATTGCACTATAACCCACTGCCAAAAGTCTTGAAAATTTATCATTGCCGTATACCGCAGCTCTCATGCACCTATAAAACAATAAAAAATACAATATTATTATAGAAAAACCTATTAAAATACCCAATTCTTCACAAAGTACCGCAAATATAAAATCCGTAGTATTAATAGGCACATATTCAGGATGGCCTAACCCTAGTCCTGTTCCTGTAAGTCCTCCGGATGCTATGGAAAACATAGATTGGACAATTTGATAACTTTGATTAGTAGCATAAGGCCAGGGATTTCTCCATATCATAATCCTTGTCCTAACATGATTAAATAACTTATAACTAAGTATAGCTCCCCCTGATGAAAGTAAAAAACAAATTAATACATACCTAAATTTAGAAGTAGCTATATAAATCATAGTTACAGCTATTCCAAAAAATATAAGGGCAGAGCCTAAATCTTTTTGGAGTACCATAAATGCCAAGGATATCATTACTGCTATACCGGGTATTATTAAATTCTTAAAATTTTTATAGTCCTTTAAATCTGCTGCCAGATATGCCACTAGAAACAGTTTTGCAAATTCTGAAGGTTGAAATTGAACTCCTGCTAAGCTAACCCAGTTCTTAGCACCATTTATCTCAGTTCCTGTAGCAGTACCTACAACCGTACCCATTCCCATAAATATCAGTGTAAATACCAAATATATATACTTATACTTACTAAACCTACTGGTATCCGGCATTAAAACCACAATAAGTATAAATCCCGTAACCCCGATTGCAAACCATATTATCTGTTTAATAGAAACTGTCATATCTATCCTGTACAACATAACCATGCCTATAACTGACAGTATACTTGAAAAAATAAATATGTATTTATCTCCGTCGGAAAAGAATTTTCTTATTACAAAATAAGAATACCCTATTAATAAACAGATCACAAGTGCCATTATCATAGCACCTTTATCAAAAGGCTGCTTTATTATGGCTAGATTCAGAAAGCAAACAAAACATAGCAAATATGTATATCTTAGTAATTTTCTCTCATCCCTAGTAGTATCCAATATATTCACCACCTATAACAATTATAGTAACTTTTTTAAAACTCTTACAATAAATTTTTCTACTACAATAGACATCTGACAAATTATCCTATAACTTTAAAAGCTGTATTTCCAATTTTGATTTCATCTCCTGGGGCTAAATAATGTTTTCCCCTTAATTTCTTCCCATTTAAAAGAGTTCCATTAGTACTTCCCAGATCCTCTAATACACAATCTTTTGCATTTTTTATATATACTCTGGCATGATGACCTGATGTATAAGGATCTTCTAATATAAGCTGATTATCGTTTTTCCTGCCTATAGTTACTTCTCTCCTCACCGGAATTACAGCGCCTCTTCTAAGGTTTGAATTTTTACCTGGATTAACTACTTCAAGACCAAAGGATTTCCTAGCTGGATTTCTATTTCTTTTTCCTCCATTTTTTATATCCTTATACATTATTTTTAGTGCCCAAAATATTATAATATAAACTATACCTATAATTACAATTTTAAAAATCATACTTAATTTACTTAGATCCATTTAAAAATATCCTCCCTTAACACATGGAAAGACTAGCATTATAAGTGTGCCTATGCTAGTCTTTACATAGATTATAACATCTTTTTTAGATATTGTCCCGTATAGGAGTTCTTATCTTCGGCCACCTGCTGCGGGGTACCTGTACAGAGAATACTTCCGCCTTTATCTCCTCCTTCAGGTCCAAGATCAATGATGTAATCTGCACACTTTATAACATCTAGATTATGTTCTATAACCACTACTGTATTACCTACATCTACAATTCTCTGAAGTATATTTATAAGCTTATTAACATCATCTATATGGAGTCCTGTAGTAGGTTCATCCAATATATATATAGTTTTTCCCGTACTCCTCTTAGACAATTCATAAGCCAATTTAATTCTCTGTGCTTCTCCTCCAGACAGCTGTGTTGAAGGTTGACCTAATTTAATGTATCCAAGCCCTACATCCATTAAGGTCTGTAATTTATTTTTTATTCTTGGTATATTTTCAAAAAATTTCAACGCCTCTTCTACAGTCATATTAAGTATATGATCAATATTTTTGTTCTTATATTTCACTTCAAGAGTTTCTCTATTATATCTTTTACCTTTACATACTTCACAAGGAACATATACATCTGATAAAAATTGCATTTCTATTTTTATTATTCCATCACCACTACAGGCTTCACACCTTCCTCCTTTTACATTAAAGCTAAACCGTCCAGGCTTATACCCTCTCATTTTAGCTTCAGGAGTATTTGAAAACACCTGCCTTATTATGTCAAATACTCCTGTATAAGTTGCAGGATTTGATCTAGGTGTCCTACCTATAGGACTTTGATCTATATTTATAATCTTATCTATATTTTCTACTCCTGTAATATGTTCATATATCCCTGGATTATCCTTTGAATTATTTAATTTTTTATGCAGGGCCTTATATAATATTTCATTTACCAAGGTACTTTTTCCCGAACCAGATACACCCGTAACACAGTTAAATACTCCAAGCGGAAACTCCACATCAATATTTTTTAAATTATTTTCTCTGGCTCCTATTACCTTTATGTATTTCCCATTACCCTCTCTTATATTCTCAGGTACGTTTATTTTTCTCTTTCCACTTAGGTACTGTCCAGTTATAGAAGTATCACAATTTATAATATTTGAAATATCTCCTGCTGCAACAACTTCTCCCCCATGTTCTCCTGCTCCAGGGCCTATATCTACTATGAAGTCCGATTGTTTTATGGTATCTTCATCATGTTCTACCACTATAACCGTATTTCCCAGATCTCTTAAATGCTTTAAGGTAGCAATTAATCTATCGTTATCTCTCTGATGCAAACCTATGCTGGGTTCATCCAATATGTAAAGTACTCCTACCAAACTAGAACCGATTTGTGTTGCAAGCCTTATTCTCTGGGCCTCTCCTCCTGATAAAGTTCCCGCTGTTCTTGATAAAGTTAAATAATCAAGCCCCACATCTATGAGAAATTCAAGCCTGGAATTTATTTCTTTTAATATCTGCTGACTTATAATTGTATCCTTTTCTGACAATTTTATTTCCTGAAAAAATTTCAATTCGTCTTTTATAGACATACTACAAAATTCAAATATATTTTTTCCCCCTACTGTAACTGCAAGTGCTTCTGGTTTTAATCTTGCTCCTTTGCATTTTGGACATGGATTATGACTCATATAGTTTTCTATTTCCCTTTTTATGTAATCAGAATTTGTTTCCATATACCTTCTTTTTAAATTATTTACTATTCCTTCAAAAGCATGATTAAACTCCATTACCCTATTTTCTTTTTTATACCTGACCCTTATTTTCTCTCCCTTTAATCCATATAGTAACATATCTAAAACTTGAGGATTTAAATCTTTTACGGGAGTATCCAATTTAAATTTGTACTTACTTGAAAGGCCTCTTAATATACTGAAAGTCCATGAATCTTCTTTCAAACTTCCTTCTCCCCAGCACATTACAGCTCCGTCTAATATACTTTTTTTTCTATCAGGTATAACAAGATTATCGTCTATTTCAAGTAATGTACCAAGTCCATCACAAGCATCACACTTACCAAAAGGAGAATTAAAAGAAAAAGTTCTTGAAGTAATTTCCCCAAGGCTTATGCCACAGTCGGGACATGCAAATTTATCACTAAACAAAATGTCATCTCCTCCAATGACATTTATGATCACTGTTCCTTCTGACAATTTTAACGCCACTTCTATAGAATCTACAAGTCTGCTTCTTATTTCATCTTTTATTACAAGTCTATCTACTATAACTTCAATAGTATGTTTTTTATTTTTCTCAAGCTTTATCTCTTCATCTTGAAGGTCTACTATATTTCCATCAATTCTAGCTCTCACAAAGCCGTTCTTTACTATATTTTCTAGTATTTTTACATGCTCTCCCTTACGTCCTTTTATCATAGGGGAAAGTATCTGTATTTTAGTTCTCTCCTCCATAGCCATAATTCTATCCACTATTTGATCTACAGTCTGCTGGGTTATTTCCTTCCCACATTTAGGACAATGCGGTACACCTATACGGGCATACAATAATCTCAAATAATCATATATTTCAGTAACTGTTCCTACTGTAGAACGAGGATTTCTGCTAGTTGTTTTCTGATCTATGGATATAGCTGGTGACAATCCTTGAATATATTCTACATCCGGTTTATCCATTTGCCCTAAAAATTGTCTTGCATAAGCAGATAAAGACTCTACATATCTTCTCTGTCCTTCTGCATATAAAGTATCAAAAGCTAGGGAAGACTTTCCCGATCCAGAAAGTCCGGTAAAAACTATCAACTTATCTCTAGGTAATATCAAATCCACATTTTTTAAATTGTGAACTTTAGCACCTTTTATCACTATGCTATTTTTCATTAATTTTACTCCTTAGATATTTTAATTCTTTCCAGATACATTCTTGTTCTTTTGTTTTTTTAACTTTACTATTATATCTCTTAATTTCGCAGCTTCCTCAAATCTAAGTTCCTTAGCTGCTGCAGCCATTTGTTTCTCATGATTTTCAATAAGTTCATTTAATTTTTCGTTATCTGCTTTTACAGCCTCTTCTAAACTATTATATTCTTCTTTTTCTTCTAAAACCATAGTGGATTCTATAATTTCTCTAATAGCCTTATTAATGGTCGTCGGCTTTATACCATTTTTTTCATTATGCTCCATTTGTATTTTTCTTCTTCTTTTAGTTTCACTTATAGCCCTATCCATAGAATTTGTAATATTATCTGCATACATTATAACTCTGCTCTCAGAATTTCTAGCCGCTCTTCCTATAGTCTGTATAAGGGATTTTTCTGATCTTAAAAATCCTTCTTTATCTGCATCTAAAATTGCAACTAATGCAACTTCTGGTATGTCAAGACCTTCTCTTAGAAGGTTAATTCCCACTAAGACATCAAATTCTCCTTTTCTCAAATCCCTTATTATTTTCATTCTATCTACAGTAGCTATACTTGAATGAAGATACCTGGTCTTTACATCCATGTCTTTAAAATATTCTGTTAAATCCTCTGCCATTTTTTTAGTAAGAGTAGTAACTAGCACCCTATAACCTTTATGTATAGTCTCTTGTATATTATTATAAAGGTCATCAATTTGACCTTTTATTGGCCTTACTATAATTTCAGGATCTAATAACCCGGTAGGTCTCAATACTTGTTCAGATATATTCTGGGAATGCTTTAGTTCATATTCTGCAGGAGTAGCACTTACAAATGTCACTTGATTTAACTTCTTTTCAAATTCTTCAAACTTTAAAGGTCTGTTATCAAAAGCAGAAGGCAATCTAAAACCATATCTCACCAAGGATTCTTTTCTAGACCTATCTCCAGCATACATGGCTTTTACTTGAGGAAGTGTAACATGACTTTCATCTACAAATAATAAAAAATCCTCAGGAAAATAATCTATGAGAGTCTGTGGCGGGCTTCCTTTTGGTCTTCCATCCAATATCCTTGAATAGTTTTCAATTCCACTACAGTAGCCTACTTCTCTCATCATTTCTATATCAAAATTGGTTCTCTGTTTTAGCCTCTGGGCTTCCAGCAATTTATCCTCAGATATGAGTTGTTTAAGCGTTTCCTCCAATTCTACTTCTATTTTACCTATGGATACTTCTAATCTCTCCTGTGAAGTAGCAAAGTGGGATGCCGGAAATATAGAAACATGTTTTCTGATTCCAATGGTAGTACCTGTTAAAACATCAAATTCCCGTATTTTATCAATTTCGTCTCCAAAAAATTCTACTCTTATGGCACGTTCTGCCGAAGAAGCTGGGAATATATCCACTATATCTCCTTTTACTCTAAAAGTACCTCTTATAAAATTTATATCATTTCTTTCATACTGTATCTCTACTAATTTTTTAAGTATTTCATCTCTGTTTTTTATCATTCCCTGTCTTAAAGATAGAGTCAACTTTTTATACTCCTCTGGATTTCCTAACCCATAAATACAAGATACAGATGCCACTACTACTACATCTCGTCTTTCCAGTAACGCAGAAGTAGCAGAATGTCTTAATTTATCAATTTCATCGTTTATAGATGCATCTTTTTCTATATAGGTATCTGTCTGGGCTATATATGCTTCCGGCTGATAGTAATCATAATAAGATACAAAATATTCTACACAATTATCAGGAAAAAACTCTCTAAATTCTGAACACAACTGTGCAGCTAGAGTTTTATTATGTGCAAGTACAAGCGTAGGTTTCTGTACCCTCTCTATTATATTTGCCATAGTAAAAGTTTTACCTGATCCAGTTACTCCAAGTAATGTTTGAAATTTATCTCCCTGCAAAATATGGCTAGCTATACTATCTATAGCCTGAGGCTGATCTCCAGTAGGTTTAAATTCAGAGTATATTTTAAATCTTCCCATTTTCTAATCATCCTTATCTTTATTTTTCATCTTATTTAGTATTTCTGAAAATCTGTTTTTATCCAGCTTTACTATCATGCTGTTTTTAGGTACCTTTCTAGGTACAAAAACTATTCCAAGCCTTTTATTCTTATTCATTCTATTGTAACTAACTTGTTCGAAATTTCCCGCTACTGTCTTTATCTTAAACCATATAAAATTTGAACATTCTTTTATTATTTCTGTTATTCTGTCTTCACTTTCAATTTTTTCACTATTTATTTCTACTAATAAATCTCCGCTCTTAATTCCCATTTCATTAGCGGGAGAGTTAGGTGCCACGGCAAGTACCATAATACCTTCATTGCTGCTTATATACTTAGGTGTTCCTTTTACCTCTAAATTCCTCTGAAGCATAATAATCCCTTCATGAGCTGCTGGTGCAAATATTAACACTAAAAATTTCAGCCAGATATTTACCACAGCTAACTGTGCCATACCAAACAAAACCACACTATATAAAATCACAAGTGCACCGGATATAATTGTTTTTTCTTTTGCATCCCTGGTAAATGTTACACTGTTATATCCCATTACAGCATAAAATGGTATTAGAACCATAACTGCATTCTTTAAAATATCATAGGGTATAGACGTGTTTATTAAGGGCCACCATCCTTGAATAGGTATCTGTGAGAAATCACCTACTATAGATTTTGGATGAAACATAAATATTATAGCCATGGGGATTGACCAATATCTTTGAAGTGCAAATCCTCCTATTATATTTCCATTTTTGCTTGTAAAAACTGGAATAGCCCCTGTCTTTCCATCTACCATAATTAAGATTCCTTCTACTAAATGTAATATAGCTACCATGCTCATAAGTGAAACTACATCTATTTTTAAAAAATTTAAAGTAGGTATATTAAAAACCTCTGATGCTATACTTAACATAAGACTTATAAGGCCTAGTATTGCACCTGAATAAGAAAAACATATAAATCTGGGGTTAAAAAACATAAAAATTATCGATGCTAAAAATATTAAATCTACAGCCGAATTTTCATCAAAAACTACTCCTAGATAAGACATAATAATACTTACTAAAATTCCAGCAAAAATTCCTATGACAATTTGAGATATGGTAAGTTCAAAAGGAGAATTGATTTTTTCTCCAATTATCATCTGCTGCATTATAACTGTCTGTTTGTTTTTTCTATATAATGTAAATGCTAAAATAGCTAAAAGGAGCACTAAATATGGCTCTGTTAGTGCAAAAGCTACAGACTTTAATGTGTACAATAGTATCATTAAGATTAATTCCCCTCTCCATAAACAAAATTCTTAAATTTGGGATTCCTGCCATTGAAATCTTATATTGTCTTTATTCTGACTAGCGGTAAGATGAGAGCATTAGCTAATTACCGCATTGGGATAAATTAAATTAGACAGAGTTTGTCTGCCTAACTTAAAATCTAAAATATATTTATAATTAAACCTAAAATTTAATTACTTTATCTTACTTTTTGCTATTTCAAACGCTTTAATAAATTGAGGATCCTTGCTTCTATCATAAGCAGACTTTTTAAGCTCCTCTGGATATTTCACCTCTACATCAGGATTTATCCCTTTTTTATTTATATCTTTACCATTAGGAGTATAATACTTGGATATAGTAACTTTAAGTGCGGTACCATCTCCAGTATTCAGTATAGTTTGAACTACTCCTTTTCCATAAGTTTTTTCTCCAACTATAGTAGCAAGTTTATAGTCTTTTAGGGCTCCTGAAAATATTTCTGAAGCACTAGCAGTATTTTCATTGGTGAGTATGGTTACAGGTAAATTATTAAAATTTCCGCCCTCTGATTTATATTCTTTTTTACTTTTATACTTATCTATGGTTGATACTATTACCTTATCCTTAGGAACAAAATTAGAAACCATATCTACACATTGATCTAGCATGCCGCCTGGATCATCTCTTAAATCTAAAATTAAAGATTTCATGCCCTGGCTATTTAATTTTTCTAGTTCATTTTTAAAATTTTTAGCTGTATTTTCATCAAACATATCTACTTGAATATACGCCACATTATTTCCCAGAATTTCACCTTTTACAGTATTAATATCTATTTTTTGCCTTTTGACTTTTACATTAAAACTTCCCTTATTTTCTCTATATAATGTTAGAGTAACTTCTGTATTTTCCTTTCCCTTTATAAGAGATACTGCCTTATCTAGATTTTTTCCTGTTACACTGGTTTCATTCACTTTTTGTATTATATCACCAGAAGTTATTCCCTCTTTTTTCGCAGGAGAATTGTCAAATACATCTATTACAACAATGTTATCGCCTTTTGCCATAACCTGAATGCCAATTCCATAATAATTTCCTTCAGTCTGAACATTAAAACTTTCAAATTCTTTTTTATTCATAAATACAGTATAAGGGTCATTTAAGGATTCAGTCATACCCTTAATGGCACCTTCAAGTAAAGTATTATCATCTATGGAACCATAATAATACTTATATAATTCATTTCTAACTTCAAATAATTTTTCAAATTTACCTACCGCACTTCCCTGGGCATTTTTTATAAAGTTCACAGTTCCAAACATTGTAAGAACATTTGTTACAATTAAAATAACTACAGTATAAACTATCCAATTCCTTTTGACTTTCAATATACTAACACCTCATTTTCCGAAACATTCACTATATATAGTATTTATGTAAATCTTAAATTATTATAACACTAAAAAAAATAAATTTGCACACCTATTTACAAATACTTTACCAATAGCACATATAAAATTAGCATGCAGAAACAAAAATATTCTACATGCTTTATTATCTATGTTCAAAGATAAATAATAAGTTGAATTACCATCATATGGTGAAATTATTTTTAGAAGCCTAAACTGCAAGAAACTTTCTAATAGACAATACGCTGCCTACAGCACCTATAATTACACCTGCTAAAACAAATATGCCCAAAATATTGGTAATTACATACTGAGGACTAATAAGCTGAATCATTATAAATGTATTTGCTACCTTATTGTATACTATCTTATACAAATAGTATAATACTACATTTGAAACTACAGCCCCTACCAGGCCTATTATAATGCCTTCTATGATAAAAGGCCATCTTATAAACCAATCTGTAGCTCCAATATACTTCATTATGCCTATTTCTTTTCTTCTAGAATACAGTGTTATTCTTATAGTGTTCCCTATCAAGAATAAACAAACTCCAATTAATATTATGGATATAATACTTCCTGCCCATTTTATAGTTCTACTTATAGCTATAATCTTGTCTACAATACCTCTTCCATCTTGAATACTGTCTATACCTTGCATTCCCTTTATGTTTTCAACTACTGCTGAAACAATTTCTGGTTTTTGCACCTTAACTATATATGCACCGGGAATAGGATTATCCTTGTCCAGTCCCTCTACAAGAGATTTATTTTGCTCTCCCAACTGACTTTTAAATTTATCCAGTGCTTCAGATTTTGTTTCATAATCTAAGCTAACTATCCCATCTATAGATTTTACCTTATCCTCAATATCTTTTTTCTGAGCTGTAGTTATGTTATCCTTAAGATAAACTTTTACCTCTACCTTAGATTGAACTTCTAGTATCCCCTGTTTAATATTCAGCATTGTAAGCAAAGATATACCAAATATAAATAATGTGGCTGCCACTGTGGCTCCTGACGCCATACTTATAGTTTTATTTCTCTTTAAACTTTTAAATGCATCTTTTATAAAAAAACTTATAGTACTAATCCTCATAGCCATATGCACCCCTTTGTTCATCTCTTACTATAACACCGTTTTCTATTTCTATAACTCTTTTTCTCATAGAATTAACTATGTTGCTTGCGTGAGTTGCCATTAATACTGTGGTTCCTGCATGATTTATATCATTTATAGTTTCCATTATATCCATAGAAGTATCCGGATCCAAATTTCCAGTGGGTTCATCTGCTATTAATATGGATGGGTTGTTTACTATAGCCCTTGCTAAAGAAACTCTTTGCTGCTCTCCTCCTGAAAGCTCATGAGGAAAGGATTTGTATTTATTAGATAAGCCAACTAGAGACAATACAACAGGCACTTTTTTTCTTATATCCCTTGAAGGAGATTCTATAACTCTCATTGCAAAAGCTACATTTTCATATACATTAAGTGTGGGTATCAACCTAAAATCCTGAAAAACAACCCCTAACTTTCTTCTATATAAAGGTATCTGCCTTCTCTTTAAATTTGTAACATTTATATTATTAACTACAATCTCTCCATTTGTAGGCTGAATTTCCTTTAAAAGTGCCTTTACAAACGTAGTTTTTCCTGCACCGCTAGATCCAACTAAAAAAACAAATTCTCCTTTTTCAATTTCTAAATTTATATTAGACAATGCGAATATGTTATTATTATAAACCATACTCACGTTTTTAAACTCTATCATGTAAACCTCCTTATATTTATATACATTTTTAAAGTTTGTCATATTATAAAATTTATTATATCATAACGTGACAAAAACCAAAAATATAAAATTATTAACATTAAATAAATTATTACATTAAAATCTATATTATTTTATTATTCGGCATAAAATTTACAAGTAAAAATCATGCAAGTAAACATTTACATAACACGCAGGCTTAAATTTTTTATCATTTAAAAACGATGTCATAAAATTATATAACATCGCTTTTATCATAATTTATTTTAAAGTTAATCCTTTTTTAACAGCCTTTACTATATCATCTGAAGTTAATCCATAAGCCTTTAAAAGTTCTGCAGGCTTACCACTTTCTCCAAAAGTATCTTTTATACCTACCCTTATCACTGGAGTAGGCAAATTTTCACTTAAAATTTCACACACAGCAGAACCAAGTCCTCCAATAATACTATGTTCTTCTGCAGTTACAACAACCCCTGTTTGCCTTGCCTCTTTTATTATCTCATCCTTATCTATAGGTTTTATTGTGTGTATATTTAAAACGGATACTTTTATACCTTCCTCTGCAAGTATATTATAAGCTTCCAATGCTGCATCTACCATTATACCCGTAGCCATGATTACTGCATCTTTGCCTTCACGGAGCTTCACTGATTTTCCAAGTTGAAATTTATAATTCTCATTATTATTTATAACAGGTACCCCGGATCTTCCAAGTCTCACATAACAGGGACCCTTCATTTCTACTATGGCCTTAATTGCCTCTTCTGTTTCTACTGCGTCACTTGGACATATAACTATCATATTAGGTATACTTCTCATAAGTGATATATCTTCTACGGACTGGTGAGATGCACCATCTTCTCCTACCGTAATTCCTGCATGAGTAGCACATATCTTAACATTCAAATTAGGATAACATATGGAATTTCTTATTTGCTCAAAGGCCCTTCCTGTTGCAAATATGGCAAAAGTACTTACAAAAGGTATTTTATCACAAGTTGAAATTCCTGCGGCTACTGCCATCATATTAGATTCTGCTATACCCATATCCATAAATCTTTCGGGATGGGCTTCCTTAAAATTAGACGTTTTAGTGGATTTGGAAAGGTCTGCGTCAAAAACTACTATTTTTTTATTCTTTGCTCCTAATTCCACTAATATTTTTCCATAAGCTTCTCTAGTTGCTATTTTATTTGACATTACTCTTCACCTCCTATTTCACTTAATGCCTTTTCACATTGTTCAATACTAGGTGCTGTACCATGCCATCCCACTTGATTTTCCATAAAAGAAACTCCTTTACCCTTAATAGTATTACAAATTATAACAGTAGGTTTATCTTTAGTTGACTTTGCTTTTTTAATAGAATCTATTAACTGCTCCAAACTATGTCCATCTACTTCTATAACATTCCATTTAAATGCCTTAAACTTATCTCCAATAGGATATGCGGACATAACTTCTTCGCAAGGACCATCTATTTGAAGTCCATTGGCATCTACAAAAGCAGTTAAATTATCCAGTTTATAATGGGCTGCAGCCATGGCAGCTTCCCAAACCTCTCCTTCTTCAAGTTCTCCATCTCCCAGCAAAGTATATACTCTGTAATCTTTTTTATCAATTTTTCCGCCTAAAGCCATTCCAACAGCTGCAGATATTCCCTGTCCTAGAGAACCTGTAGACATATCTACACCAGGTACCTCATTCATATTAGGATGACCCTGAAGCATGGATCCCAGCTTTCTTAGAGATTGAAGTTCATCTACATTAAAATATCCCCTTTCTGCCAGAACACTGTATAGTGCAGGAGCAGCATGGCCTTTGGATAATACAAATCTATCCCTATTTAAATCCCTAAAATTTTGTGGACTAATATTCATTTCATAAAAATACAATACAGTTAAAATCTCCACTATGGATAAGGAGCCCCCAGGATGACCTGATCCGGCTTTAGTTAGCATTTTTACTATATCTTTTCTTATAGTAATTGCAATTTTCTTAAGTTCCTCTATATTTTTTTCCACAAACCTAACCTCCTAAATAAACTAAACAAATTTTTTATAATTATTTTAACATAAAATTTTATTTTTATATATAAAATCACACAAAAACTTTACCCCCGTGCTTTAAACACGAGGGTTTATATCGGTAAAGTTATTTATAAAATTAAAATCATAAAATATTGGCACACAATTAATTATAATAGGAACTCTTATTGTAACCCAATACTTACCAAAAGTGCTCCATCTACTTTTTCCATGTCAACATCTGTCATATGGCCAATTTTTTCTTTCAATCTTCTTTTGTCCAAAGTTCTTATTTGCTCAAGCAATACTACCGAATCTTTATTAAGTCCATAAGCTTCTGATGATATCTCCACATGGGTTGGAAGTTTTGCTTTATTTATCTGAGAGGTAATAGCTGCAACAATTACAGTAGGACTGTATTTATTACCTACATCATTTTGTATTATTATAACAGGCCTTACCCCTCCCTGTTCAGACCCAACTACTGGACTTAGATCAGCATAAAATATATCTCCTCTTTTCACTATTGTTGTCATCTTGCAAATCACTCTCCGAAAGCTTCGCTTCATATTCTTTAAATTCCTTCATGTCACTTGCAAAGCCCATTTCTGCGAATTCAAGATTAAGCTGCGCCATTTCCCTATACCCTTTTTCCATTTCTGATATTTTATTTAACCTTTTTTTCTCACTAATATATAATATGATAACTTCCCTAATAAATTCACTTCTTTTTTTGCAATCTTCTTTAAGTGCCTTATTGAATTCATTATATAGTGTTTCTGAGAGGTTTATTACTAATCTCTTTGAAGTTGACATATACAAATTAATACCTCCTATTACCCTAAGCGAAAGATATATACAAACCAATTATAGTACCAAATCTACAATTGTGTCAAAGAAATTATCTATAATTTCATCATTTTTCTACTTGTAATTTTTTACATAGGGCTTTTTATCTTCATAAATCCTTAATATAACCTTCTTCATATCCCTACCCAAGCATATTATAATTTATTATGTAATAATTTTAGATATTAATTATGTATATATGTATTTATTTTAAAACTCATATTCAAATATTATGAATAATTTTTTATCTTATTAATTATCATATTATATATTATACCAATTTTGAAATTTATATTCACAACTTTTTAGTACTTAGGTACTTTAAGTAAATTTAATTTTTATTATAAAGAAATGCTACAATTTCTTGATGCATAAATGTGATTATATTGCAAAGATACATTACCACAAAGGCTATGTGCAAGTACCATTATTTTCTGTAATATGTAATTATAATATCATAACTTATATCATATAATTTTTAATCTTAACTACCTCCCCTCCTTTTATATATACTTTTGGAACTCTCCTGCTTATCATACAAAGTACCTCATAACTTATGGTTCCAGTAATTTCAGCTATATCATCTGCATTAAATCTTAACCCGCCTTTTTCACCTATTATTATGACTTCATCTCCTATGTTAACTTCGCCTACATCTGTAACATCTATCATACACTGATCCATGCATATATTCCCTACCACTGGAGCAAATTTCCCATTAATTATAACCTTTGCTCTACCAAATAGTCTTCTAGTATATCCATCTGCATATCCTAAAGGTAATGTGGCTATTATACTTTTTCTACTACATTTAAATCTATTTCCATATCCAATATAGCTTCCAGCCTCTAATGTCTTTACATAAACTACATTGGCCTTTAAAGTCATCACAGGTTTTATACTTAAATTATTCTTGTCTACTTCTTTAGAAGGATAATATCCATATATTATTATTCCTGGTCTAACTGAATCACAATAAGTATCAGGTAATTCCATTATGGCTGCACTATTTGCTATGGTCCTGGTATTTATTTCCACGTTCTTCTTTATCAACTCTTTATAGAATAATTTATATTTTTCAAATTGCTGACAACTATAAGTTTTATCTGTCTCATCTGCTGTAGAAAAATGTGAAAATAAACTTTGTATTTGTATATTTGGTAATTGACTTATTTTACTCACTTCTTCTACGCTATTATTATCCATAGAAAATCCTATCCTTCCCATTCCCGTATCCAATGCAATATGTATTTTAGCTTTTTTATCTTTATTTTCAGCTAGCTTGGATAATTTATTGGCATAACTGTAAGAAGGGACTATAGGCTCTATGTCATAATTTATTATTTCCTCTAAAAATATATGAGGCACTATGCCAAGTACCATTATAGGAACTTTAATTCCATTTTTTCTAAGTTCTATCGCCTCGTCTAATACAGCTACAGCTAGTGTATTTACCCCATTTTCCAATAAAACCTCTGCTACCTCCACAGCTCCATGGCCATAGGCATCAGCTTTAACAACCCCTATCAACTCCCCACCACCAATTTTTAACTTTATCTGACCTATATTATATACAAGATTATCTATATTAATTTCTTCCCATACAGGTCTATAGTTTTTAAACATAATATATCACCTCACTTATTATAATTGTAACAAACTAATAAAAATAATTATCTATTAAAAAATATTAATAAATAAAATATACTAAAATTATATACCTTTTTTATTGTGATTGTGAATATATTATGAAAATTAACAAGTATCTAAATAGAAAACTAGTTTATCTGGAATACATCTTCCCCCAATTCTGGATTAGCTTTAAAATTAGTATAATAGACTTTTATCCGCTCTTTTCCCATAGAGTCATATATTATCAAATATGTGGGAATATTATGTTTTAGATTTACATATAATTGTGCCTTACTCATGTTTTTATTATTTCCTGGTATATCCAAGTATATAATCTGGTATTGTTGATTATCTATATTTTTAAATGAACTTTCAACTTTTTCATTAGTATAAATTAATGATATATATTGGTCTATAAAACAAAATTTAAACAAGCTATCAAAGTTTTTATCTCCATTATAAACATTTCCACTTTTAATGTCTTTAGAAACTATTTTATTTTGCCTATATAAAATTATTCTGTCTTTTCCCAGGTCAAATCTATCTCCATATTCAGCATGATAAAATTGTTTTCCACTATAATTTATCTCTTGTTTAGTATTTTTCATGGAAATATTCACACTACAACTATAACTGTTTAAATCTTTTAAATAATAAATTAAATCTTCTGTATTTTGAATATTTTTGTTACAGGATGAAAAAACTATAACTAAAGCAAAAGACATAATTCCTAGTATTAGTTTTTTTCTCACTTTATACCTCCATATTTTACAGTTTTTCACTACTAATCTATTCTATTATGTCTTCTTATATTACTTTTTCATTTAATAAGTGTTTGTAAATTACTTTATTAATTCTTTTATAGAAAAGGGTAATTCTTCTAAAATATGGCTTGCATTTACACAGAACATATTCTGAGATAACTTATCCCCACAGTATCCATGTACAAATGCTGCTGTACATGCTGCTTTAAAAGGCTCATAACCCTGAGCTACAAAAGAAGCTATAATTCCCGTCAAGCAATCTCCCATGCCTCCTGAGGCCATAGCTGAATTTCCTGTAGAATTTATGCCTACTATATTTCCATCTGTAACAATTGTATTGTATCCTTTTAAAAGTACAATTACATTATTTTCTGCAGCAAACTTTTTTGCTACAAGAATTCTATTTTCCCTTATATATTCAATATCTAAGCCAGTAATTCTAGACATTTCTCCCAGATGAGGTGTTAAAATTACAGCGCACTTTCTATTTTTTAAGATTTCAAGATTACCTTTTAAAACATTAATACCATCTGCATCCATTACCATAGTCTTTGTAAAACTTTTTGTAATTTCTTCTACCAAATTTAAGGTGTTGTAATTTGCTCCCATTCCAGGTCCTATTGCAATAACATCACTTTTATCTATGGTTTTTCCTAAATTTAAATTTTCATCCAAAGCTATGGTCATGCCTTCTACAAGTTTTGAACTAATTATTGTCCTAATATTCTCATAACAACCTAGAGTAACAAGTCCTGCTCCACTCCTTACAGCTCCTTGAGTACATATATATGCAGCTCCACTAAATCCTTCAGAACCAGCTATAATAAATACTCTTCCATAGTCTCCCTTATGGCCAAATTTATTTCTTCCTTTTAAATTGTTTCTAACAAAACTTTTATCAATTATAAATTCATTATTATTAAACTTATCAATGGCTACTTGTGGAATTCCTATATCTTCTACTAATATTTCCCCTGTAAATTCATCACTTCCATATGTCAAAAATCCTCTTTTATACAATTGAAAAGTAACAGTTTTATTAGCCTTTACACAATTACCCAAAACTTTCCCAGTATCACCATTAAGTCCTGAAGGAATATCTATAGAAATTGTATACCTGCTATTTTCATTTATCAGTGATATAACAGAACTCTCAATTCCCTTTATATCTCTAGAAATGCCTGTTCCAAATAGTGCATCAATTGTAACATCACTTTTTTCTATACATTTTTTAAGGTCATCTATTCCTTCTTGAGAATTTACTTTATATATCTGTAGTCCCAATTTTTTCAAAATGCTATGGTTTACCCTGCAGTCATCACTCATGCCTTCTTCTTTTCCAACTAAAAATACCTGCAACCTTTTATTTAAATTATAAAGATGCCTAGCTACTGCAAAGCCATCCCCTCCATTATTTCCTCGTGTACATATTACACAAAAAGAATCATAATTCTCCAAATCTATATTTTTAATTACTTTAAGTGCAGCATTTTCCATAAGAACAATACCTGGTATCTTTAGCTCATTTATACTATAACTATCTATGGCCCTAGCCATTTCTACAGTCGCTATCTTCAATTTTATCAACCTCCATTATTACGTAGGCTATAGCATTATCTACTCCATGAGATATGCTTAAATGAATCTTATAATTTCCATATTTATTCATCATTAATTTAGCTTTTCCTTTTAGTACTACAGTTGGTCTGCCAGAGGCAGTTCTATCTATTTCTATGTCTTTAAAATCAAAGCCCCTGAATCCACTGCCCAATGATTTTACAACAGCCTCCTTTGCCGCAAACCTACCTGCTACAAATTCCGGCCTTAGATTTCTATTTTTAAGGTACTCTACTTCATTTTTACTAAAAATTCTATCTATGAAATTACCATGTTTATCAATGGCTTCTTTAATCCTTCTAATTTCAACTATATCTACTCCAACACCTAATATCAAAATATAATACACCCCCAAATCCAATTCTTAAATAATATACTATTATATCTTATATTACATTTATTTATTAGCACAGTAAATACTAAATTAGGTTCACATACAATTTTACCTAAGTGCTAGTTAATTTTATATTTAGGCATGTTCAGAGAAATAGGCCATTTCATCAAGTGATTCTTAGGTTCAGGTGGAGTTTGCTTATGAGAAATACTTTTCTCCATCTGAACTTATTAACAGTATTCTTAGTGTCTTTAGCACTTAGAATACGTTATCCTTTAGGAGAAGAACTTATCCAGACGCGTAGCAGTGCTTATCCCCCACTTTGATAGAAAAGCAGAGAACCAAAATTTTTAATTTTGTGTGAATCGCTTTCACAGAGTGCGATGGGGGTGTTAGTAATTGTAGCGTTCGGATAAAATAGAATTTTATCCTTTTATAATATTGTTTTTCTACTCGCATGTAATTAAAAAAGAGGATCTCTCCCCTTTTTATACTAGATTTAGTATGCTATATACTTTACTTCTCTATCGAAATCCAAAATATATCTGTCTACATAATCACCAATTGTATCAACTAAATGCAGTGGCGACACTTTATTCTCATATAACAATTTTAGTAGATTATGTACTTTATGTCTATATGGACTTATACTTTCTATACAATCTCTTCGTACATTTACTAATTTTTCATTTAATATGTCCTGTCTCTCTACTTCTATACCATAGGATTGAATTTCTATGCGATCTTTTTGATATGTGATAACCGCTTTTCCTTTAAGCAATCTATAATAATACACATACTTCATATCTTCTACAGTCTCAGTGGAAATAAAATTCTCTACTACCATAATCAATACCTCCCCAACAATTACTTATAGTAATACTAACATTAAAAATATATTAACATATACTATAAAAGAAATGTGTCAGTTCATAGATTAGTACTATTATAAATTATCCCTTATATGTGACAATAAAAATCTTGTACCTACGGTTATATAAGAATATATATGCTTATATACTATTTATTAGCAATTTTTATTAAATAATATTGTCGAAACTCCAACTATTTTGGCTCTCTATTTTTTATAAATTTAAAGTCATAATTGAATAAATAGTAAATTAAATAGCTGTTTACTTTATTCTATACATAATTAACTCATTTTTTCCCGCTTTAACTGTCTTACCTGTATTATACTTTATATCTTTAAGGGTTTCTGAATTTGTTATAATAATTGAAGTTATAAGAGAATATCCTCTTTCTTCTATAAACTTCCTATCTAATCTTATCATAGGATCCCCAACCTTTACTTTCATACCTTCTTCTACCAATCTTTCTAATCCTTCACCATTTAGTTCTATAGTATCAACGCCAACATGTACTAATAATTCAGTACCATTTTTTAAAACCATTCCAAAAGCATGATTTGTCTTAAGTATAAGAACCACAGTTCCGTCTGCAGGGGCTAAAACCATATCTCCAGTTGTATCAATTGCCACACCATCTCCTGCCATTCTCTCTGAAAATACTTGATCTGGTACTTGTGACAGATCAATTATTTTTCCATCAATCGGAGCCGTTAACTCAAAATTTTTCTTTAGAAAATCAAACATGCTTTAATCACTCCCAATATATTATAGTTATATAATAATATAATTTTCTTATACTTAATTGTAACAAATATTAATATATGTGGAAAGTTAAAATTCGTAATATATTTTATCTGCAAAATCTATGCTTACCTATAATTTTGATAAGAGGCCTTGACCATATCCACGAACTAGTTGCTGTATCCGGATTAAAATAATATACTGCCCCATCTGAAGGATCCCAGCCATTTAAGGCATCTCTGGCCGCATTTATAGAACTTTGCTGCATATTAGCATGTACCTGACCGTCTACTATAGCAGTAAAAGCTCCTGGTTGGTAAATTACTCCAGCTATGGTGGATGGAAATCTAGGATCTCTGGTCCTGTTTAAAATCACAGCTCCTACTGCCACCTGCCCCTCATATGGTTCCCCTCTAGCCTCACCATTTATCAAACGTGCCAATAGTATTACATCTTGATTATTACTTTCACTACCGCTGCTTCCAGCCACATTTATGGCTAACGCTGACAAAGTAGCATCTCCAACTACTCCATCCACATTCAATCCATTTTTGGACTGAAAATATTTTACCGCAGTATAAGTTTGATATCCATATATTCCATCTACATTTCCATTATAATATCCCCAATCTCTGAGCTTTGTCTGTACTTGTGTAACTACATTTCCCCTTGAGCCATAATAATAAGCTACAGCTTTTACCGCATTATTATAAGGAAGTAAAAATAAAGAAGTAGATATATATGTAAACATTATAATTAATATTAGTATTAATTCTATTTTAAACTTAATAATCTTTTTTACCATATAGCCATCTCTCCTTTTGATATTTTATTATGTAAATCTAGTTTGTGCACAAATATAGTAAAAAATACATGAAAAAAAATACTATTAATTTCACCCTTTTGGTGATTATTAATAGTATTCTTCCAGAGCTTTAACAATAATATTACCTACCCTACTTTCCTCAATCTTTTTCTCCAGCTAGGTATTAATATATCTTCTACTATATCATTCATTATTACTATACCACATAATCTCTCATCATCATCTAATACAGGCAGTGAAAAGAGATTATATTTTGAACAAATTTCTATAGCTTTATCAATATTTTCATTATGGTTCACTGTAGATACACTACATTCCATTATATCTTTCAATCTATCTTCAAAGTTTGATAATATTAAATCTTTTAAAGACACAACCCCCTGAAGTTTTTGTTTATCATCAATAATATATATATAATAAGATACTTCGTCTTCTGGCTTAATCTCCTTTAAAAGTTCAATAGTTTCCCTAACTGTTATGTTTATATTAAAAGAAATAAAATCTTTATTCATTATACTTCCTACAGTTTCTTTTTTATAACCCATAAGAGCTTTTACTTCCTCTGCATCTTCCTTTTTCATATTGAAAAGTATTTTTTCAACAGTCTCTTCATC
This sequence comes from Candidatus Clostridium eludens, assembly GCF_045310515.1. Taxonomy (NCBI): domain Bacteria; kingdom Bacillati; phylum Bacillota; class Clostridia; order Eubacteriales; family Clostridiaceae; genus Clostridium; species Candidatus Clostridium eludens. The sequence continues at coordinate 103,944 of NZ_JBJHZX010000014.1, forward strand.
AGCTTCCTCTAAAATATCTGCTATTTCATCATTTGGCATATTATATAATACTTCATCCCTTTTAGATTGACTTAAATTTTCCAAAATATCTACCTGCATTTCTGGAGCTATCTCTTCTAAAGTATCTGCTGCTAAATTTTCATCTAGACTTTCAAAAACTCTTTTCCTATAGTTTATATCCATATCTTCTAGTATATCCGCCAAATCTGCCGGATGAAGCTTAGATAATTTTTTATATGGTATACACAACTTTAAATTATCATTTATAACTTCCAAAGACTCCACATTATTCCATATTATTAAGCTATCTTCAGGTTTTTTATCAAACAAATCATAGCACTTTTTTACAACCCCTTCTAGACCAAACCTTCTTCCTAAAGCCAAAACTCCCGTATCAACAGCTACAACTCTATATTCTCCTGCTATTTCTGTAATCCTAATATCGTTAACTTTTACAAGTTTTTTCCCATTTATATCTACTATCTGTTTATCCAGTAAATGTTTTGATAAAAGATACGAATATCGTTGCAGTATTATTTCTCTTATTCCCTCTCCTTTTATTATTACCTTATCATTATCTTCATAAAAATTTATATTTTTACACTCACAGTTAAATACTTCTGACTTTTTTTTTACTTTATACCCTATAGCCTTTGGTATTCCATCATCAACAGAAACGTAAATATCACATAATTTTCCTACATATTCATTGAATTCATCATAAATTTTTCTACAGAGAATCTTACTCAAAAAGAAACTAGATAATTTTTTCATAAATATTCCTCCTTCAATATACAGAGAAATATTTTATAAAACCAATTTACACAATTATCTAAAATAATCCCCTGTATACCTTCTAAATTTTTGTTTTAAAATACACCGACCTCCATACGGTCCGTTTTCCATTTGACACACCACCTAAATTAAAAAATTTAAATATATGCAAATAAACTAAAAAAAGCCCTAAGGGCTCCATATTAAACTAAAACTTTTAAATCGTCTGAGTTTTAGCACTATATAGCTTTAGACTAAACTTTGTCCAGCTACATTAAGTAAAACCTTAATTCGGTAATACCTGTTGACCCATTGGCATCTCTCGATGTTTCCGGGCAGCAGCATGTGTCTATATAGGAGCCTCACCTAACATAATAAAAATATATATAATTTATTCTCTACTATTAATTATATTACAAATTCATTGAAATGCAACAGTAAATATAAAATTTATTTATATTTACTCATTACATTAATTTATTGTAAGTTTGCTCATTTTCATGGCACATCTCATAGTATATCTTCAATTACCTTAAACATTGTGAGTTTTTATATAGACTTATAACAACTGACTTCTCCTATATAGCCTAATTTAATCTAGTTACTAAATTTTTCTTAACTTTATTTAATGCATAAATTAATACAATTACCCAGAATATATCCCCAAGTATATTTTCTACTAAAATCCTTATACCCATAAACCATAATATAGATTCTATTACGGTCACAAAAGCCGCTAGCAATACTAAATATATTCCTAATTTGTTTACACCTTTTTTATTAACAAATCCTAAAACAAAAAATATTATTAAAGTATTAAACACTATGTATGTCCAATATATATATATATGCTGCAAGAAAACTAATGTGTATACTGATTTTTCTACAATTTGCAATACAGCTGCACATTTATACATAATAAAAATATATAGTAAAATCAACATTATAGATATTATAAATATATAGTAAAACTTAATATTATTTTTTCTAATAAAAATGTATAATACAGTAAACACTATCATAGGAACTACAATTAAATTTAAAAAAAACGGAATTTTAAGCATATATAAATACTTCATATTAGTAGCAAAAAGCATAATAGAAATTGAAATATATCTAAATATCATAGCTATAATAATAATAAAGGTTATTACTTTTATTTTACCTGGTAGAGATTTAGTCCAAACCAATCCTTGAATTAGCATTAGAAACATAACCGGTAATAAAAAAATATAAATTATCATGTATCCTCCCTATTTTTAGTAGTATCCTAACTTATATTTATTAATATTACCTAGTCCATATTACTATTTTAAAGAAAAACTTGCATTAAGCCTATTTATGAATTTTATGTTTTATCCCTAAAACTTCTATTCCACCCTTTATGCACTCCACCATAAGCGGAAAATCAGGACCTCTCTCTCCATCTATATCAGTTACTATGCCTTCCTTACAGTATACTTCTACTTTATTTGATTTAAAATATATAAGTCCTGATGTATTTTCTAAATGATCTCCCCGAAGCATTTTTATAAAAAGTGCAATAGTATCTTTTATCATTGATGCTTTTATTATAATTATATCTAAAAGTCCGTCATCTATTTTAGCTTTATATGCAAACTTAAGATTCCCTGCTGTCTGCCCGTTAAATATAAGCATTAGATACATATCTCCATCAAAAACTGCATTTTCAGACTTTACTTTTACTTTCAACTTTCTAAGATTAGTAAGTTGCTCTAATCCTTTAACATAATAAGCTAATTTCCCAATTGTATTTTTTAAATTTACATCTGTTTTTTGCGATACATCTGTAAATAAACCTGTACTGGCTACATTTATAAAGTACTTATCATTTACTTTTCCTAAATCTAACTTTTTGGGGATACTATTTATTATCTGTTCACAAGCCTCTTGAATATTTTCTGACATCCCTATAAATTTAGCGAAATCATTAGCAGTACCTACAGGAAGTATAGCTATAGGTATATTTATATTTAATTTTTTCATATGGTTTACAGCAGTATCTACTGTACCATCTCCTCCAGCTACTAATATATATTTATAAGTCTGATCTATGTCTTTAAAAGCCTCTTTCATATCAGCTTCAAAGCTGACCCTAAAAGGTATTATTTGATATCCATATTTTTGATGTATCTTAATAACGTTTTCTATATTATATATTATAGCCTTTTCCCCAGAATATGGATTATAAATAAATTTCACTTTATTCATGTTAACTCTCCTAAATGATAAACTTATTATTAAATGCATAGCGTAACATAATTATATCACCACGAACAATAAATCCACAAGATTACTCAGCAATTCTTGTGGATTTATTTACAAATTATTAATCTCTAAAACTGTGAATTACTTGGCTGAGATATACTACTTAGTGCGTCTCCTGCTTGATTATTAGATTTAGGATTTACAGCCAGGTCACCTAAAGACACTATACCCACTATATTATTATTTTCTACTACCGGAACTCTTCTTATTTGTCTTTCACTCATTATTCTAGAAACGTCTTGTACATCCATATCTGGTGATACTGTTACTGGATTTGATGACATAATATCCCTTACAGTTTTAGAACCAGCACCCTCAGTTACTTCTGCCCTTATAGATATATCTCTATCCGTTATAATTCCTATAACCTTTCCTCCCTGACACACCGGGATAGATCCTACATTATTTTCCTGCATGACTTGTGCTGCCTTTTGTACAGTGTCATCGGGATTTAAACTAGCTACAGATTTAGTCATTATATTCTTAACCTTCATTATAACACCCCTCTAAATTTTAGATTTCAAAATTTATTATCTCCTAATTTAAAGAGCTATATTACTTATAAATACTGGTATTTTTGGACCTCTTATATGTATACACCGAAATGAATGCTATAATAAACAAAATCATTATAGGCAATATAAATTTAAATGAAAAAGGATTTCCCAAATGCTTTCCCATCAAAGAGTAAGTTACAATTTCAGGGAAAACACCTACTAAAGTTCCTAAAATGAAGTCTCTATATTTAATTTTTGTAAGACCTGCACTATAACTTAAGGGATCATACGGAAATACAAAACACAGTCTCATTATAGTCATAATTTTAAAACCATATTTCTCTATATTTTTATTAAATTTTAAGGCTTTACCTTTCAGACACTTGTCTACAAATGAACGGCCTAAAAATCTAGCCAGAAAAAACGCTATTGTGGCTGACCCAAAGCATCCAATCATATTTAGCAGAACAGCTACATAATAATTAAAAATATTCCCTGCAATAATAGCCATTAAAGATGCAGGCATTAAAAACATTATAGGTCTCAACATATAAAGTAATAGAAAAACTAAGGCTGAAAACCTACCATAACTTTGTATATATCTTTTAATATTTCCCATGTTTATACAATGGAAATGTCTTCTATGGTTGAATAATATAGCTACAATTAATATAAATAACAAAATATTCACTACATATTTTATAATATTTTTTTTATTATACCCCATAAGTTTTTAACTATCCTTTTTAGCAAAAATTAGTTTCAGCCATATTTTTATAATAACTAACATCTATTATTAAATGCATAAAGAAAATTCTATATTTAAATGTATTATTATTTAAATCATAATACTATAAAGTTGTAAGAGAAACCTAAAAAATAAACCAAATAAAAGGCAACTATAATATAATGTATATTATACACTTAACTATTTTATTAAAATAGGTTATAATTAGCTTATGTAATTATATACTTTTTACTCATTTAAAACAATAAAAATATTTTCTTATTTTAAGGAGTGATCACAGTGGCTAAAATAGCAAAAAGTTCTGTGCCTAACGTATTCACATTTACTAACCTCAGTTGTGGTGTAATGTCTCTAATGATGTCTTTTGAAGAAAATTATATATGGGCTGGTGTATTTATACTACTTGCATGTTTAGCCGATAGATATGATGGGAGGATTGCTAGGTTTTTAAATGTATCCAGTAATCTAGGTAAAGAATTAGATTCTCTTGCGGACCTAGTTTCGTTTGGTGTAGCCCCTTCAGTTCTTGTTTTTAACATTTATAATTTTTCATATTTAGGATTATTAGGATATTTATTAGTATTATTGCTGCCAATATGTGGCGCTTATAGACTGGCAAGATTTAATGTTACTGATTTTGACGGACAATTTTTGGGTATCCCTATAACTTTTACAGGTATGTTTATATCACTCTATTGCTTACTTACTTTAAACCACCCACTTCCTTCAGAAATTACAATTTTACTAATTATAGCACTTTCTTATCTTATGATATCTAACCATAAATTTAAAAAAATTTGATTTTATTAAATTTATATAACTATTATGATTTTTCATAAAAGATTAGGTCAAGTATACTGTATACCTAATCTTCTTCATCTCCTTTTATATCATCATTATCATCTATATCATCATCACTATTTAGATCATCCAAACTATTTAAAAATAATTCTTCATTTATTTCAGTTTCCATATATTGAACTAACATTTTTCCTTTTATAATTTCAGCCCTCATTTTACAATATTCTACATATCCTTCTGTAGTTTTTCCCAAGCCATTTAATATTTTATCAATTATATCTCCTAATTCATTTGCCCTATGCAATGCATTTTTAATATCTTTTTTATGAGCTAGTGCTATAGAGTTTAATTCGCCAGCACCTCCTATAAGCACCCTATAATTATTAGTTAATTTAGATAATAAATCTGTCAGGTTATTTAAATCACAATAATACTCCTCAATTACTTTTCTATGAGACACATTTATCACCCTATCTTAGATTTATGATATTTGCTATATTATCTATATTATTATTAAATAAAATTCATGCTATGAAACAGGCAAATTTCCAGAACCAAATAGAGCTAAATTCACCTGTATTCAAAATATTCCACTAAACAGTAGTAATTCAAACACTTACTTTTAAATTTTGATTTTTATACTAAAAAGAAAAAAGCCTATCAGTAAAATGAAATTAGAAATATTTAAAATAGTATATAGATTGATTTTATCGCTTAATAGTGTTATACTTACAATAAAATGGTAATATACTAAAATTTAATAACAAATATAGGTTTAATCAAGATTGATTAATTAAAAGGGAATCAGGTAAAATTCCTGAACTATCCCGTAGCTGTATTAGATGAGTTTAAGTACAATATGTCACTTGGAAACAGGGAAGGCGTACTTAAATAATGATTCTTAAGTCAGAAGACCTGCCTATATTTTTGGCCATTATCTCTACGAGTGATAGGGGGTGTCAAAATGAACATGTACTTGTTAATTTCTTATGGATAAGTATATAATCTGTTTCATCCTTTTAATACTTGTATTATTGAAAGGATTATTTGTTTTTTGTAATTTTAATGAATATTAGATTTTCAAAGGCAAAATTTATATTTGAAAAAGAGATTTTATATAAAAAATTTATAAGAAGTCAAATATATTTATATTCATTAAAACTTATATAGTGAAGAAATGAAAATTACAAAAAATAGAACATGTAGACATATTACTCAATATACGTTATACAACTAATAAGACAAAATGAATAATTTGTTTTATATTTTTACAATTTAGCATATTTTATGTTAGTCATAACAATAAAAACATGTCATATTGTAGTTGAAATAAGTATATCTAATATTACAATTTTTACATGTTAACTGTAATTATAAATTAATAATATTAATATTTTAGCTACATTCATTTTGTTAGTATAAATGAACAAAAATCATAATACAATTTTACAAGTGACTATTTATCAATGTTTTATTCTAATAAAAATATTTAGTAAATATTAATTCAGAAAAAATAATCAAATCATATGAAAATATATGGAACGAAATTCACTCATTTAAAGTTACTATAGAAGTATGCACTCAGCCTAAACTACCATAATGTATTTTATAAAAATAGTAACTATAGTAAACAAATATTTTCCTTTTATAGGCATTCAAATAAAAATTTATCATAAAAATTGAATATATAGCCATATTATGTTATAATAAATTAAACAAATTATTCATTTTGTTTAATTTTACATTTATGGCCTAAATAATCAAAATTTTGTTTAAACAAAGAACTATAAGTTACAAATATCAAACTTTAAATTAATATTGATATTTGAAAAAGCATCATTTAAAAGTATAAAAAAATTTTTTTAATTTTGAAAGGTGGTTATAAAAATGATTTTTAAAAATTTGGAGGAGTTATACAAAAGTAAGGTTGTCAGCGCAGACGAAGCCGTATCAAAAGTAAGTTGTGGGGACAAAATAGTTTTTGGTAATGCTTGTGCAGCAGCATTAGTACTTTTACATGCCCTGGTTAAAAACAAGGAAAAATATAAAAGTGTACAATTGTACAACATGATACCTATGGCTAAAACTGAAGAATATACTGAAGAAGGTGTAGAAAAATACATACATTATAATTCTTTGTTTGCAGGAGGAGGGACAAGGGCAGCTATCAGTTCAGGTAGATCAGACTATATTCCATGTTTCTTTCATGAAATACCAAGATTATTTAAAGAAGATTATATACCTGTAGATGTAACATTTATTGAAGTAAGCAAACCTGATGAACATGGATTCTGTAGTTATGGAGTATCAACTGATTATATAAAGGCAGCTACAGAAAAGGCCAGACTTGTAATTGCAGAAGTAAATGAAAATATGCCAAGAGTTTTTGGAGATAATTTTATACACATTTCTGATATTGATTATATAGTGGAAAGTTCCCGCCCAATGGTTGAGTTAAAACCTCCTAAAATAGGAGATGTGGAAAAAACAATAGGAAAATATTGTGCATCACTTATAGAAGATGGTTCTACCCTCCAGCTTGGAATAGGTGCTATTCCAGATGCAGTACTCCTGTTTTTAAAGAATAAAAAAGATCTTGGAATACATTCGGAGATGATATCTGACGGAGTTGTGGAATTAGTTGAAGCTGGAGTAATCACAAACAAGAAAAAGGCACTTCACCCTGGAAAAATAGTTGTAACCTTCTTAATGGGAACACAAAGACTATATAATTTTATTAATAATAATCCTATGGTAGAATCTTATCCTGTAGATTATGTAAATGATCCTATGGTGGTTATGAAAAACTCTAAAATGGTATGTATAAATTCTTGTGTAGAAATAGATTTAATGGGACAAGTATGTGCCGAAAGTGTAGGTATAAAACAGATAAGTGGTGTAGGTGGCCAGGTTGATTTTATGAGAGGAGCTAGTATGGCTGATGGTGGAAAATCAATTCTTGCTATACCATCTACTGCAGGAGGTGGTAAGATTTCAAGAATAGTTCCGTTCTTGACTAAAGGTGCGGCAATCACCACTTCAAGAAATGATCTTCAGTATGTAATTACAGAATATGGTATTGCGAGACTTAAAGGTAAAACATTGAGAGAAAGAGCCAAGGAACTTATAAAAATTGCACACCCTCAATTTAGAGATGAATTGATAACTGAATTTGAAAATAGATTTAATTGTAAATATTAAGTTGTTGATTTACAGCTTTAGGAGGAAGGAATAATGGTACAAACATCAGAGGAAATTGGAGAAATGGTAAATGCTCATCGTATATGCGGAAAAAAGAACAACTGTAACAATATTACTTTTAAAGAAAAGATGAATAAACTTACAGATAAACTGTATAAGCAGATAAAGGAAAGTAATGAGTTGGATGAGGCAATAAAAGCTAACTTGGAGGAACTGGGGTATGAAGAATAGTCGTAAAAAAGTTAGATTAGGTGATGTTTGTTCGAAAATAAGCAGAGGAACTACTCCAAAAGGTGGTAAAAAATTTTATAAAGAATCTGGAATACCATTTGTAAGAAGTCAAAATATATGTCACAATATGTTTGATTATAATGGACTTGTGTTTATTGAAGCTGATACGGCAGAGAAGATGAAAAGTATAGAATTAGAACAGGGAGACTTATTGATTAATATAAATGTAAACCCTACTTTAAGATATACCTTAGTACCTGAGGATATAGTAGGTGGAAGAGTAAATCAGCATGTCTGTATAATGAGGCCCAAGCATAATATTATAGACCCGGTTTTTTTAAAATATTATTTAATGTGGGAGAAAACTCAGGATCTACTGGTTTC